>CAYNWI010000007.1:0-18816 GCA_964400825.1 uncultured Anaerolineae bacterium
ACGGAACGATTGTTGGGTTTTCAGGATTACTATCAGGAAAGAGCTAAACCTTTCAGTTGGAAGTTCACGGCAGCCGATCTGAAGGAACGTCTCGATACTCTCAAGGATTTCGTGGCAGCTTAGCTTTACCCTAAAAACTTATGGAGGAGACCTCTAGTGGCAGCCGGAATCAAGGAGTTCTTCAACCGGACGATTTTCAGCCCCTGGAAACGAGGGATGGAAGAGACCCTGCGGCGGCAGTATGGCATGGGGGCGATGGAATCGGCCAACCCTGGTCGAGGGCAGCCGTACTACTACATCCCCTCGTCAGTGCCCGGTCTCTACTTCCGTGGCAGCACTGTAGGTCGGCCTGCTGGAGGGAAGTGAAGAGGTTGCTTGGCCAAATGGGGGCAAGTAGGTCGGGATGGGCTTGAACCGCGAAAAACGCGAAAGGCCACGAAAGTTGTAAAATGCTTTCGTGGCCTTTGTTTCTTTTGTACAGCGAGCGAATATCGCCCACACGCTGTCTTTGGTACCCCTGGCAGGACTCGAACCTGCAACCTGCTGATTCGAAGTCAGACGCTCTGTCCAATTGAGCTACAGGGGCACGGACACTAGCTGAATTACATCAGCCCTAATCTCCTGGCTTGCTTGTAGATTGCCTCGTCGTTGCGTTTGCCTACGAGCAGCACGTTTACTGTTCGCCCTGGATCGTCCACGACGTAAAAAATGCGATACTCCCCGATGTCTACTCTGTGGCCTTCGCCCACTTTCTTGCTATCATGGGGCCTGGGATTGATGGAGAGGGCAAAGATTTTAGACGCCACCTGCTTGAAAATCTTGGGCGGGTAAGGCTGCATCTCCTTGGTTACTCTTTTCGCAACCTGCAAGCTATACACGTTTGGCAGCCTCGATGATTTCTTCCCGATCAATCCTTATGCCGTGCGCCTGCTCGTAGTCCTGGATCATCTCGTCGAAGCTGACAAACTCTCCACCCTGGGCCATCGCCCTCTCAATGATGAGAGCGTCCCTGGCATCCTCTAAAGCCTTCAGCCTGGCAACCATCTCGTTGTAGCTCTCGTAAGCAACCATCACTACCTGCGGGCGTCCTCTCTGAGTAATCACCACGGGCTCTTTTCGGGCCGTAGCAATCAACTCCCTGGTCTTGATCCGCAAGTCGCTGATGGGCGTGATGGGCAACACTTTTGCCACCATAACACTTCACCTCACTTTTATTTGTATGCCTGAACGTATTATAGTAGGCTTCGGGCTTTTTGTCAACTCATAAACTACACGACTTGCACCTTCATGATGTCCGTCGTACCGGGGCCGCTGCCCGCCGCTCCAGCCGTGATGACCACCACGTCGCCCCGTTTTACCATCCCTTGCTCTTGCGCTGCCCTGACCGCAGCAGCGATGGTCTCATCGGTGCTGTCAGTGCGCCTGGAGAGCAGCGGACGAACTCCCCAATAGAGGGCCAATTGGCGCTGCACCACAGGGCTGGGCGTGACGGCGATTATGGGACAGCCAGGACGATATTTGGAAATGACCTGGGCAGTGTGACCTGAGATGGTGGGAGTGATAATCGCCGCTGCTTCCAGATCACAGGCTGTCTCATAAGTAGCATGACTGACGGCGTTGGCAATGGAGGTCACGGGCCTGCGGGGCGGGTGGGGGCTGGCTGCACTGTGCAGCCCACTTCGCTCGGCCTCCTCGGCGATCCTGACCATCGTCCGCACGGATTCGAGAGGGTACTTGCCTACCGCCGTCTCGCCAGAGAGCATGATGGCGTCGCTGCCGTCGAAGATGGCGTTGGCCACGTCGCTGGCTTCGGCCCTGGTGGGCCGCGGGTTACGTATCATCGAGTCCAACATCTGAGTGGCGGTGATCACCGGCTCGCCCACGGCGTTGCATTTGGCGATGATCATCTTCTGCACGATGGGCACAGCCTCCGGCGAGGTCTCGATTCCCAGGTCGCCGCGAGCCACCATGATGGCGTCCGCCGCCTCGATGATCCCATCAATGTCGTCCACCGCCTCCGGTTTCTCGACCTTGGCCACCACGGGCACAGGAGGGCGGGAGGCCGAAAGCTCTCTGGTCATCTCCTTCAGCTTCAGTACCTCACCTGAGTTGCGCACAAAGGAAAGGGCAACCCAGTCCACCTGCTGCTCCAACACGAAGCGCAAATCCCGGCGGTCCTTGTCGGTGATGGACGGAATGGCGTGGGAGGCGCGGGGCAGGTTCATTCCCTTGTTGGTCTGGAGCAATCCCCCGGTGATCACCCGACAGGCAATGTCTGTCTCTCCGACGGAGAGCACCTCCAGCTCCAGCAGCCCGTCGTCAATGAGGATGCGATCGCCGGGTTCCACTTCTTGGGGAAGCCTGGCATACTGAACCGGCACCTCGCCGCTGTGGCCGACAACGGGCCGCGTCGTCAGAACTACCTTCTCCCCAGAAACCAAAAGTACCCCTTCACCCTCCATCTTCCCCACCCGCAGCTTAGGCCCTTGCAGGTCAGTCAGGATAGCTATGGGTTTTCCCACCTCGGCAGCCACGGCGCGGATGCGCTGGATGTTCTCGCCATGAAAGGACTGGTCGCCGTGGGAGAAGTTCAGGCGGGCCACGTCCATGCCGGCCAGCATCAGTTCCCGCAGCATCTCCGGGGCGCGGCTGGCCGGCCCGATGGTGCAAACGATCTTAGTGCGTAACATGGGGCACTTCCTAATTCTAAAGCAGAGCGGGCTCCCACGCCCGCGGACCGGCGGCATGGGAGCCGCCTCTGCTAGCGATGTTGAATCTACTGAGTCCGTTAAATCCTACAAGCTCGTTGTTCTCACTCGTCCGTCGGCAGAGGGACTACCTCGACCGCTGCGGGGCCTTTGGGGGTTTGTTCGATCTGGAACTCCACCTTCTGCCCGTCTTGCAGGGTGCCGTAGCCCTCGATGCCGCTGTGGTGAACGAAGATATCCTCACCGTTGGGCTTGGTAATAAAGCCCCAGCCTTTGGTGACGTCGAACCATTTCACCTGTCCGATGAGCTTAACTCCAGGCTCTTCGGCAACGCGACAGCGAGGACAGAACTTAGGCTCGAACAACTCGGCGCCGCGTTCGGCCATTTGCCGCTGCTCGGTAACGGTGAACACGAATTGAGACCCACACTGCTCGCAAGTGAGCATCTTGTCTCTGTAATTCATTACGCCTCCTTAGAGTTGAGTAACGAGCAATGGGTAGCGAGTACACACCTCCCCTCGTTACTCATTTCTCATTGACTCGTTCCTTTGTTCTTCCCAAAAAGAGCGGCCATCGAACCAAGCTCGATCACCGCCCTCTTTTGAGTGGTCTAATCCTGGCTAGCTGGCAACCAGGGGCAACCTGGCTGCCTCTGCTTGCGAAATGGCCGGTTCCTCAGCAGCCGCCTCCTCCTCTGGCGGGATAGTCAGTGCTTCATCGGCTTCATCCCTAACCAACGCGAATTTCACATCCTCAAAGGTCTCGGAAGGGAATTCGCCTTTATGCCTGGGCCAGCCCCGAAAACCAGTCCCCGCCGGGATCAGCTTGCCGATGATGACGTTCTCCTTGAGGCCGTAAAGATCGTCCTGCCGGCCCTCGATGGCCGCACCAGCCAGAACTCTGATGGTATGCTGAAAGGAAGCTGCCGAAAGGAAGCTATCGGTATTGAGAGCGGCCTTGCTGATACCCAACAGGATCGGCTTAGCTGTAGCCTGGCGGCCGCCTTCGGCGGCCACTTTAGCGTTGGCCTCGGCGAAGGCCAGGCGGTTCACAAGCTCCCCTGGCAGGAGATTGGTATCGCCCGAGGATGTTACCTGCACCCTGTTCAGCATCTTGCTGATGATTATCTCGAAGTGTTTATCGTTGATGTCCACCCCTTGAGAACTATAGACCTTCTGAATCTCCGAGAGCAGGTAGAGCTGGGTAGCTTCTGATCCCAGGATACGCAAGATGCGATGAGAGTTCTTGGATCCCTCTGTCAACTGCTGACCGGCCTTAACCCATTCGCCTTCACTCACGGTCAGCCGTGCTGCTGAGGGCACTTCGTATTCTCGCTCCTCTCGCCTCTCGTGGACTACAGTGATGTGGCGCTCCTTCCGCAAGACCCGCCCGCCTTTCTTAGCCACTCGCTCCTTCTCGCCACGGCTAGCGATAGGCGCTCCACTGGCTATCTCGTCGCCATCCTCGACCAGGATCTTCCAGCCATGCTTGATGTCATACTCATCGCGGAAAAGCTCACTGTAGACGACCTTGATATAGCGTACCCCCTCCGCGCGCCGCACCTCCACCATCCCATCAATGTCGGTCATGAGGGCCTCGCCTTTAGGGTTCTTGCGAGCCTCAAAAAGCTCCTCCACGCGCGGCAAGCCGTGAGTGATATCTGCACCTGAGGCCACTCCGCCAGTGTGGAAGGTACGCAGGGTAAGCTGGGTGCCCGGTTCACCGATGGATTGGGCGGCCACGATGCCCACTGCGGCCCCTACTTCAACCATCTTCCCGCGGCCCAGGTCCCGCCCATAACACTTAGCACAGAGACCATACCTGAGCTTGCAGGTCATAGGCGAGCGGACATAGACCTCCTCGATGCCAGCCGCCTCGATGGCCTCCACCTCTTCCTCCTCGATCATATCGCCGGCGGAGACTATGATCTCACCAGTCTCAGGGTCAGCAACTGGTCCCGCTGCGACCCGGCCCAGGATTCGCTTCCCCAAGGTCTGACCACCCACATCGTCCGCTTTTTTAATCCAGATACCGCTTCTGGTACCGCAATCCTCGGCATTGATTATCGCGTCCTGAGCCGCGTCCACCAGCCGCCGAGTGAGGTAGCCGGCGTCGGCCGTGCGCAGGGCAGTATCGGCCAGGCCCTTGCGCGCTCCGTGGGTGGAGATGAAGTACTCCAACGTTGACAGGCCCTCTCGGAAGTTGGACAGGATAGGCAAAGCAATGATCCGCCCCGCCGGATCGGCCATCAAACCACGCATGCCCGCCAGCTGACGGATGGGCTGAAAGCCTCCCTTGGTAGCCCCCGACCGAGCCATCATCTGAATGGGGCCATTGGGATCAAGGGACTGGGCTACGGCCTCGGTTACGTCATCAGTGGCCCTGGTCCAGAGCTCGATGGTCTTAGAATACTGCTCATCCTCGGTCAAGAGACCCCGACGATACTGGCGATCCACCTCTCTGACTTGATCAGATATCTGTTCCACGATTGCGCTCTTGGCCTCAGGTACGGTCAGGTCAGAGACAGCGATAGTCACGCCTGACCGGGTGGCAAATTTGAAGCCGATGGCCTTGATCTTGTCCACGAGCTCGCTGGTCGCCTCCAGGCCGAGCTTATTATAGCATTTGGCCACCAAATCCTTAAGCCGCCCTTTGTCCAAAACCTCGTTCACGAAACGCAATGCATCAGGCAGGATCTGGTTGAAAATGGCCCGCCCGACCGTGGTCTCGATAGGGTGCTTCCTGGCCGTGCGCCGCTCTAGCACTTGCATGACCTTGATCTTGGCGTGCAGGTCAACCTTGCCCAGCTCGTAGGCCAGGGAGACCTCATCAAGGTCAGTGAAGACTTTGCCCTCGCCGCGGCAGCCGTCCTCTTCCACAGTGAGGTAATAGCACCCCATAACCATGTCCTTGGTGGGGCCTACGATAGGCTCACCGTGGGCCGGCTTGAGCAGGTTCTGCGTGGATAGCATGAGCTTTCGCGTCTCTTCTACGGCGACCCTGGATAGCGGCACGTGCACGGCCATCTGGTCGCCATCGAAGTCAGCGTTAAAGGCGGCGCAAACCAAGGGATGGATCTGGATGGCCTTACCCTCCACCAGGACCGGCTCGAAGGCCTGGACGCCCAGGCGGTGCAGGGTAGGGGCGCGGTTGAGCAATACCGGCTGCTCCTTGACCACTTCTTCCAGCACCTCCCAGACCTCAGGACGTTCCCGCTCGATGAGCCGCCTGGCCCCCTTGACGTTGTTGGCATAGTTGTACTCCACCAACTTGCCGATCACAAAGGGCCGATAGAGCTCCAGAGCCATGCTTCGGGGCAGACCGCACTGGTGCAGTTTCAGCTCCGGCCCGGTGACGATCACCGAGCGACCTGAGTAGTCCACCCGCTTACCCAGCAGGTTGCGGCGGAAGCGACCTTTCTTGCCCTTGAGCATATCCGAGAGGGATTTCAGTTCCCGCTGGCCACGCCGCGACATGGCCTTGCCTCGGTAGCTGTTGTCAATGAGGGAATCAACCGCTTCCTGGAGCATGCGCTTCTCATTGCGCACAATGACGTCAGGCGCTCCCAGCTCCAGGAGACGCTTGAGGCGGTTATTGCGGTTGATCACCCGCCGATAGAGGTCGTTCAAGTCACTGGTAGCGAAGCGACCTCCGTCCAACTGGACCATGGGCCTGAGCTCCGGCGGAATGACGGGCAGCACGGTCCAGATCATCCACTCGGGCCGGTTGCTCGATTTTCGCAGCGCTTCCACCACTTGCAACCTTTTGACTGCCGTCTTGCGCCGCTGTTTTGAACGGGTGGTACGGACCTCGGTCCACAACTCCTTGGCCATGACATCCAAATCCATCGCCTTCAGGATCTCATAGAAAGCCTCGGCCCCCATGCCAGCTTTAAAGACCTGACCCCATTTGGCCTTCAGATCCCGGTAGCGAGCCTCTTCCAGCAACTCCATCTGGGCCAGCTCCATTAGCTCCTCGCGATCAGCCTCGGCCTTTTGCTTTAGAATCTCTATCTCCGGAGCCGACTTCGCTCGCAGGCGCTCGATCTCCTCCCCCAAAGCATGGCGCAGGCTCTCGATATCGGCTTCCACCGAGGTTTTGTTCCGATCCTGCTCTACTCTGATCTGGCCCTCGATCTGGCTCAGATTCTCTTGCACGACCTTATTCAGGAGAACCAAATGTTCTCGGCCTATCACCTCACCCGCCTCGACGATGGTCTCCTCCGTGGGCGAGAAGATCAAAGGAGACCTCACTGTCTTTCCCTGGCGGGTCTCTATCTTCGTTTGCAAGGTCTGAGCCTCTTTAACAATTCCTTCGGTGGCTGCGGCCAACTTCTCCTCCAGGACTTGATGAGCGGCCTGCCGCCCCTCCTCCAGTTCCGCGACTTTCTCAGCCACTCCTTGCTCTAGCTCATCAAGCTGCTCCTGGATACTATCAGCCAGGCGAGCCTGTTCCTGAGCCAGTTCCTCTTCGAGGCGATGCAAAGCCTTCTGCCGCGCTTCCTCATCTACCTCAGTGATGATGTACTGAGCGAAGTAGAGAACGCGATCCAGGTCTCGCCGCGAGATGTTCAGCAGCATCCCCATGTAGCTGGGCACGCGCCGCGTATACCAGACGTGGGCCACCGGAGCCGCCAGTTCGATGTGCCCCATGCGCTCCCGCCGCACCGAGGAGCGAGTTACCTCTACCCCACATTTATCGCAGATTATGCCCTTGTAGCGCACGTTTTTGTACTTGCCGCAGTAGCATTGCCAATCCCTGGTAGGCCCGAAGATAGCCTCGCAGAAGAGGCCATCCTTCTCCGGCCTCAGGCGGCGGTAGTTGATGGTCTCTGGCTTGGTCACTTCGCCATAGGACCAGGAACGTATCTCGTCTGGCGAAGCCAGACTGATGCGCAAGGCACTGAAGTCTTTTACTTCCAAGGTGTCTCCTCCTAATTTGAATATTAGTGATTGGATATTGGCTATTGATCACAAGTTGCCAGGTATTTGGCAGTGGTCTCCAGACAACGATGGCCCAACAGGCGCGACACGAGCGAAATATCCCCCGTATTCGCCAGTGTGGACACCGCGAAGGTATGCCTCAGGACGTGGGCCGATACATCCTCCAGGCCAGCAGCCTGGGTGTAGACACGTATCAGCCGCTGCACCGTGCGTTTGGAAATGCAACTGCCCTCCTGACTGAGGAACAGATTTTCGGTGCTGGCCGAGGGAGGTCTGACTCGCAGATAATCCCGCAAGGCGGCACAGGCCATGGGATTGAGGGGTATCCGGCGGCGCTTGCTGTCATCGCCCTCCCCCACCAGCAACGAACCCACTCCATTGGCCCGCAACTGGACATCGGACAGGCGCAATCTCGTCAACTCTCCCAGCTTAATCCCCGTTTGAAGCAACAACTGGACGATAGCGTAGTCGCGCTTGACCAGGCTAGGCCGCCCCCCTTGTACCGCCGCCAGGAGGCTGGTGACCTCCTGGGGATCAAGGGCTCTAGGCGGGTCTGGGGCAGGTTTCGGAATCAACTGCACCCCAGATGCGGGATTGCTCTCCGTCCGACCAGTTTCCATGGCAAAGCTGTAGAATTTGCGAACAGCCTGCAGACGCCGATTGATCGTGGCAGGGCTCCACCCCTCGCTGGTCTGCATGTGGCGGCGATACTCGCGGATGTCGTCGGGCGTCAACTCCAACAGTGAAGATGCCGCCCCTCTGACATCAGCGTGCCAACGAGCAAAGGTTCTCAGGTCGGCCAGGTAGTTCACGATGGTTGTTGGTGCCAAAGCCGACCGCGCCAAGTGCTCTTCGAATCGGGTGAACAGTTCTTCGACGTTCTCAGCCACTAGCCCATACCTCTGGTCTCCATTAAGCGCAAAAAGAGCGACCGAGATCGCAACTCCCATCGCTCTGAGACCATCATTGGTCATTTTATACGCCATAATTATACGCCTTTTGGCTGAAACTGTCAAATCGCCGCCACGCCCACTATTGACCGCAGGTAGGTCTCGATGAAATCGTCCAGGCCCCCATCGAGGACTGCTTCGGCGTTGCCTGTTTCGTAGCCAGTACGCAAATCCTTGACCATTTTATAGGGCTGCAGCACGTAGGAACGGATCTGGTTGCCCCAGCCAGCCTCGACGTGCTTGCCCTTGAGGCGCGCCTGTTCCGCCTCCTGCTTCTCCCGTTCGAGAGCGAAGAGACGGACCCGCAGGATCTTCATGGCCGTCTCCCTATTCTGGGCCTGCGAGCGCTCATTCTGGCAGGTGGCAATTATTCCCGTCGGCAAGTGGGTGATGCGCACCGCCGAGCTGGTCTTCTGCATGTGCTGCCCGCCTGGCCCGCTGGAGCGGAAGGTGTCAATGCGCAGGTCATCGGGACTTATGTCCACTTCGATCTCCTCCCCGACGTCGGGCCAGACCTCCACCAGGGCAAAGGAAGTGTGCCGCCGGTGAGCAGCATCAAAGGGGGAAAGGCGCACCAGGCGGTGGACGCCCCTCTCCGCCTTTAGATAGCCATAGGCATAAGCTCCTTCAACACTAACGATAGCCTTCTTCAGGCCCGCTTCCTCACCCGACAGGCTGTCCAGGATGCTGGTCTTGTAGCCGCGCCCCTCGGCCCAGCGCAGGTACATCCTGAGCAACATCTCCGCCCAGTCCTGGGCCTCGGTGCCGCCCGCCCCGGCGTGGATGGCCAGGATGGCGTCCCGCTTGTCGTGGGGACCTGAGAAGAGCAGCCAGAACTCCAGCCGCCCTAGTTCAGCCTCGATGGTCTCGACTTCGCGGGCTATGTCGCCAGCCATGGCCTCGTCCTCATCGGCGATGGCCAAATCGAGGAGAGTCTGAGCATCGGCCGCCCGTCCTGCCAGCTTCTTCCAGATCTCTACCTCCTCGTTAAGAGAAGCCAGCTTCCGCATCACGGCCTGGGCCTCATCCGGGCGGTCCCAGAAGTCGGGCTTCGCCGCCCGCCGCTCCAGTCGCGCTATCTCCTGCTCCTTGCCGGCCAGGTCAAAGACGCTCCTTCATCTGCTCAATGCGTTGCTTCAACTCGTTTAGCCTACTACTCAGTTCTTCCATTAACTGCTTACCTCCCAATTTCATCACCAGGAGTGCGGACGCAAGTCCGCTTTCCGCAGGCTTGCGCCTGCACTCCAACACTCGTCTACTCGCTGAACAGCCCCTCGACGAACGCTTGGGCGTCGAATTCAGCCATGTCCCCTAGACCCTCGCCGGTGCCCACGAAGCGGATGGGCAGGCCCAGTTCCCTGGCAATGGCGAAGACGACACCACCTTTGGCCGTACCGTCCAGTTTAGCCAGGAAAATGCCTGTCACCTCCACGTCATCCTTGAAATGCCTGGCCTGGGCCAGGGCGTTCTGTCCAGTGGTAGCATCCAGCACCAACAGGGTCTCGTGGGGTGCTTGGTGCACCTGCTTGGCCGCCACGCCTCGCACCTTTTTGAGCTCTTGCATCAGGTTGTATTTGGTGTGCAAGCGGCCAGCCGTATCCACGATGAGTATGTCCGCCCCACGAGATTGAGCGGCCCGGATAGCGTCGTAGACCACGGCCCCCGGATCGGCCCCCGGCTGATGAGCGATGACGTCGCAGTCAGCTCGCTGGCCCCAGATCTTGAGCTGATCAATGGCCGCCGCTCGGAAGGTATCGGCCGCAGCGAGGATGACTTTACTGCCCTGCTCCTGGTAACAATGAGCCAGCTTGGCGATGCTGGTGGTCTTGCCCGAACCATTAGTCCCCACCACCAGGACGACCGTGAGCAAGCGCGGCTCATTGATGCGCAAGGGAGAGCCGCTGTCCAACATGGCTACCAACTCCTCTTTTAGCATCCCCTCCACTGCTCTGGCATCGCGCACTCGATCTTTGGCGACGCGCTCCCGCAGCTTTTCCACCAGCTCAACAGTGGTGTTCACCCCGACGTCGGCCTGGATCAACAGCTCCTCCAGCTCCTCCCATAGCCCCGCGGTAATGTCGTTGGCCCCAAACAGACCAGTGACCCGCCCGAAAAAAGACTGGCGGGTGCGCGTCAAACTGTCCCTTATCTTTTTCGAACGACCGAACATGACCAGGCTTACCTCCAGCGATATTATACTACAAAGAGGCGATTATGACAAAGATAGCGGCCGCGACACGAAAGGGGCTTTTCTTGAGTTAAAAGGGCACTTGTGGTATAATCTCGTTCAGGAGGATCCCAAATGCAGTTGACACACCTGGATGAGAAAGGCCACGCCCGCATGGTGGACGTGGGTGGCAAGCCCGATACCGAACGAGTGGCGGTGGCCAAGGGCGAGATCACTATGCGCCCTGAGACCCTGGCTTTGATCCAGGAGGGGGGCATCCCCAAAGGCGACGTCCTGGCCGTGGCCCAGGTGGCGGGGATCCTGGCCGCCAAGCAGACCCACGCCCTGATCCCCATGTGCCACCCCTTGCTCCTGACCCACGTGGCCGTCGAGTTCGCGCCCGAAGAGGCGGAGAGCCTCATTGAGATCGCCGCCACGGTGAGGACCACCGGCAAGACGGGCGTGGAAATGGAAGCCTTGACCGCCGTCGCCGTGGCCGCGCTGACCATCTACGACATGTGCAAGGCCGTGGATCGGGCCATGCACATCACCAACGTCCGCCTGATCCGCAAGAGCGGAGGCAAAAGCGAGGAGATCATCTTGGAGTAAAGGCCGTAGTCATGCGCATAGATCAGCAAATCGCTCTTTATGAAAAGCAGGTGAGAGCTTTCGAAGCAAGGCATGGAATGACCTTCGAGGAATACACCCACAATTTGAAGGGAAGGGCCTCGATTGCGGAGGAAAATGAGTGGATGGATTGGGAAGAGGCCCTGGTCTTCTTGAGAAGGTGGGAGAAGATAAAGAGGCAGATAGGCGTAGAAGAACAATGAAAGGAACCATCGTCGCTGTCTGCACCAGCAAAAAGAAGGGGATACGCAAAAACAACGTGAGGGAAGCCAAGTTGAAAGTGGATTGGGGCATCGTCGGCGACGCCCACGCCGCCAACTGGCACCGCCAGGTGAGCCTGCTGGCCCTGGAGAGCATCGAGAAGATGCGCGCCCTGGGCCTCAACGTCGGGCCGGGCAGCTTCGCCGAGAACCTCACCACCCAGGGACTGGACCTCCTCGCCCTGCCCCTCGGCTCGCAAGCGCGAGTTGGTAACGAGGTCATACTCGAAATCACCCAGCACGGCAAGATCTGCCACGACCGCTGCGCCATCTACCACCAGGTTGGCGATTGCGTCATGCCCCGCGAGGGCATCTTCGCCAAAGTTATCCAGGGCGGCCAGATCAGGACAGGCGACGCAATCGAGAGTATGCAACCATGAACTTGCGCTGCCTATCCTGCCAACGCACTTATCCCCAAGACACTCACCGCTGGCGCTGCGAGTGCGGCGGCGTCTTCGAGCTGGAGGGTGCCCCTGGCTTCGCCCAGGATGAGATCGAGACGGGCGATTTCAGCCTGTGGCGCTATCGGGCCATGCTGCCGGTGGAGCACGAAAAGGGCATAATTTCCCTGGGCGAAGGCTTCACCCCCTTGGTCGAAACTCAGGTCTATGGCACCAGGATCCACTGCAAGCTGGAGTTCCTGGCTCCCACGGGGTCTTTCAAAGACCGGGGCACAGCCGTATTGGTCAATATGCTGAGAGGGCTGGGGGTGAAGAGAGTGGTGGAGGACTCCTCAGGCAACGCGGGGGCCAGCCTGGCAGCCTACGCCGCCCGAAGCGGGATAGAGGCCGAGATCTACGTCCCGGCGCACGCCTCACCCAACAAGCTCCATCAGATCACCGTCTATGGAGCCAGGCTGGTGAAAGTGGAGGGGCCGCGTGAGAGAGCGGCTCAGGCGGTTCAGGAGGCGGCGGCCCAGGGCGCTTACTACGCCAGTCACTACTACAATCCCTTCACTCTGGAGGGCCTGAAGACCATCGCCTACGAGATTTGGGAGCAACTGGGCTGGCGCGCTCCCGACAACCTGGTCCTGCCCGTCGGCCACGGCACCCTGCTGCTGGGAGCCTATCGCGGTTTCAAGCACCTGCTGGCCGCCGGCCTGATCGAAAGGCCACCCCGCCTTTTCGCTATCCAGGCTGAGACCTGCGCTCCCCTGTACGAAGCCTACCAACGGGGGCTGGGCGAAGCCTTCCCCATCGAAAAGAACGAGACCGTCGCTGAGGGCATCAGCATCGCCCGGCCGGTGCGAGGCCGCCAGATTTTAGCAGCGGTGCGGGCGACCGGCGGCGCTGTGTTGGCCGTGGACGATGAGGAGACGCTGCGCGCCCGCGACGAATTGGCTCGACGTGGGCTTTATGTCGAGCCAACCTCAGCGGTGGCCATCGCTGCGCTGCCGCAGCTTCGTGGTCTCATGGGGACTGATGAGACCACTATTGTCCCCTTGACAGGGAATGGCCTCAAGAGCCAAGCGAAAGGAGATTGAGACAAAAAATGAGCAGTCGAGTAGTGATCACGGGCATGGGAACTATCAACCCTCTGGGTCTCGACGTGGAGACCACCTGGCGGAACCTCCTGGCAGGCAAATCGGGGGCGGGGCCCATCACCCATTTCGACCCCTCGCCCTTTTTGACCCAGATAGCCTGCGAGGTCAAGAGCTTCGATCCCCAAGATTACATGGATCGCAAGGAGGCGCGACGCCTGGATCGCTACATCCAGTTCGCCGTCGCTGCCGCGGCCCAGGCCCTGGAGCAGGCGGGACTCACCATTGATGGGAGCAACGCCGACGACGTAGGCGTGATCATCGGCTCTGGAATAGGCGGTCTTCTGACCATGGACCAGGGCTATCACGACCTCTTCGAGAAAGGTCCCATGCGCGTCAGCCCTCTAACCGGGCCTATGATGATCTCCAACATGGCCGCGGGGCAGGTAGCTATCACTTTCGGCGCGGCAGGGCCCAACTTCTGCGTCGTCTCGGCCTGCGCCACTGGCAGCAACGTCCTCGGCGAAGCTTCCGAGATCATCCGCCGAGGCGACGCCGTGGCCGTGATCGCCGGCGGCAGCGAGTCACCGTTCGTGCCCTTCGGGATGGCCGCCTTCCACCGCACGGGCGCGCTCTCGCGGCGCAACGACGAGCCAGAGCGAGCCAGCCGCCCCTTCGACGCTCAGCGCGACGGCTTCGTCTTTGGGGAAGGTGCAGGCGTCCTGATCCTGGAGAGCCTGGAATACGCCCAAGAACGGGGCGCCGAGCCATTGGCCGAAATGGTTGGCTACGGAGCCACCGCCGACGCCTTTCACATCAGCGCGCCGGCTGAAGATGGAAGAGGGGCGGCCAAAGCCATGGAGAGAGCCTTGAAGAAAGCTGGCCTGGAGCCCGCCGAGGTGGATTACATCAACGCCCACGGCACCTCGACCATTCTCAACGACGTGACCGAGACCAAGGCCATCAAGACTGTCTTCGGCGACTACGCCTACCAGGTCCCCATCAGTTCCACCAAGTCCATGACCGGCCACCTCATGGGAGCGGCCGGGGCCCTGGAAGCCATAGTGTGTGTCAAGACCATCCAGGAAGGCATCATCCACCCCACCATCAACTACGAGTATCCCGATCCTGAGTGCGATCTGGACTACGTGCCCAACGTAGCTCGCCAAGCCAACGTCAAGGTAGCTCTATCCAACTCCTTCGGCTTCGGAGGGCACAACGCCACTATTGTCATTAAGGCATACGAGCCGTAAAACGTGAAGCGTAAAGCGTGATGGCTATCAACTCCTCACGTTTCACGTTTTACGTTTCACGCCTGGTTTTTCACCCAGTATGGTCAAATGAATCTGTCCGAACTAGAGGAAACACTAGGAATTACTTTCAACGACAAGTCGGTCTTGCAGCGGGCTCTCACTCACCGTTCCTATCTCAACGAGAACCCCGACTATCCGCTGTCGGACAACGAGCGATTGGAGTTCCTGGGAGATGCAGTGCTTGACTTCCTCACGGCGAAGTATCTCTACAATCATTTCCCGGAGATAGCGGAAGGGGGTCTAACCAGCCTGCGCGCCGCCCTGGTCAAGGGGGAGACGTTAGCCCACTTTGCCGCAACTCTGAACCTCGGCCCGTACCTGCTGTTGAGCCGAGGCGAAGCAGAGAGTGGCGGCCGGGAGCGCCAAGCCCTCCTCTGTGCCACCTTCGAGGCGCTGGTGGGAGCCATCCTCCTTGATCAGGGACTTCAAGCGGTCGAGGATTTTATCCTGAGGTGCATTGAGCCTGAGATCAGGCACATCCTCGATGAGGAGCTGCACAAGGACGCCAAGAGCATGCTCCAAGAGCTGACCCAGGGCCAGCTTCAGCTAACGCCTATCTACCGTACCGTAGCCGAGCGAGGCCCCGACCACGCCAAAGAGTTCACCGTCGCGGTGCTCGTCGGCGACGAGGTCTATGGCCGCGGCATCGGACATAACAAACAAGTCGCCGAGCAGGCGGCAGCTAAAGTGGCTCTGCAGAGGATGAATTTGGAGTTTAGAGTTTAGAGTTTGGAGTTTGGAATTGCGCCTTAAGCATCTGGAGCTACAAGGCTATAAGACCTTCGCCGTCAAAACGGAGTTCGCGTTCGAGGATGGGATCACGGCCATCGTGGGGCCCAACGGCAGCGGCAAGTCTAACATCGCCGACGCCGTGCGCTGGGTGCTGGGCGAGCGGAGCTACAGCGTACTCAGAGCCAAGCGCACCGAGGACATGATCTTCTGGGGCAGCGAACGGCGTACCCGCCTGGGCATGGCTCAGGCCTCCATCACCCTGGACAACAGCGATGGCGGCCTGCCCACAGAGTACAGCGAAGTGACCATCAGCCGCCGCGCCTACCGCTCAGGCGAGAACGAGTACCTACTGAACGGCAGTCGGGTAAGATTGAAGGACATCACCGAGCTGTTGGGTAAAAGCGGCCTGGGCCACCGCACCTACACCGTCATCGGCCAGGGCCTGGTGGACACCGTCCTGTCCCTGCGGCCCGACGAGCGACGAGCCATCTTCGAAGAGGCGGCCGGCATCAGCATCCACCAGGCCAAGCGCACGGAGGCCATCAACAAGCTGGAGCAAACCAGGGATAACATCCTCCGAGTCAACGACCTCATCAACGAGACCGCCCCCCAACTTACGCGCCTGGAGAAGCAAGCCGAACGAGCGCAGCAATATCAACAACTGTCCCATCAACTGGAAGAACTCCTGCACACCTGGTACGCCTATCGTTGGCGAAAGGCCCAATCGGCCCTGAGACAGGCCGAGGCTGAGGCCAGGGAGCGGCAGGAGCTATCACAGGGGCGTGAGGCTGAGCTAGAGGAACTGGAGTCACGGAAAGCCGAACTGAGAGCCCAGCAGGGCCGATTACGCCAAAAGCTCAGCGACTGGCACATGATGGGCACGGACCTGCAAGCTCAGTCGGAGGAGAAAAAGCGGGAACTGGCCGTAAGCGAGGAACGGCTGCGGCTGCTCAATCAACAGCGCGAGGACATCGCCCAAGAAATAGCATCTTTGGAAGCCAATCGAGCAGCTCAACTGGAGAGGGTGACGGAGGCCCAGGAAGAGCTAGGCCAGGCTGAAACTAAGCTTCAAGAGCGACTGATACATCTGCCAGAGACCCAGAAGCAGTTGGAGGCCCGCAAAAAGGAGCGACAGGCAGTCCTGGCAGAGCTAACGGAGACCCAAGACCGGGCCTTCCGGTTGGCTACAGAAGCCGCCGACCGGCGCAATCGCCTGACCCAACTCTCCGAGCGCAGGGAAGAACTGGCCCAGGAGGTGGAAGCACACCGCAAGACCCTGGCCGAACACCAAGCCAAGATGACCGCCCTGCGAGAGCAGATCGAGGCTCTAAAAGGTGAGCTGGAGGCTATTGGGGTCGAGGCTGACTCGTTGACCCTTCAAAGGCAAGAGATAGAGCAAGAGAGCAGAGCATCACAAGAACTCCAGACTCAGCTACAGGCTGACCTGGCCGAGAGCAGGCAAGAGGAGTCCCGCCTGCAAACTCACTACGACTTGTTGGAGCGAATGAGGCACGAGGAGTCAGGCTACTACACTGGCGCGGACACGGTGCTCCAGGCAGCCAGAGACGGTCGGCTAAAAGGCATCGTTGGCCCGGTGGCCAGGTTGATACAGGTGCCCGCTGAGTTGGAAACGGCCCTGGAGGCAGCCTTAGGCTCGCATCTGCACGACATCGTGGTGGAAACCCTGGCCGATGCCGGGGCCGCCATCCAATTCCTGAAGCGGACCAGAGGGGGGCGAGCCACCTTCCTGCCACTGGACAGGATAAGAGCCAACGAGCTCCCCCCCCTTCATCCCCCCCCCACGGGGGGGAAAAGAGGGGGGGGCGAGGGTATCATCGGCCCAGCCGTGGACCGGGTGAAATTCGAGCAGAGACTGGCCAGAGTGGGGCACTACCTGCTGGGGAACACCATCATCGTCCGCGATTTCGAGACCGCCCTGCGCCTGCTGGCTCGAAACAGTACCACCAGACCGCTCCAGATCGCGGCCCTGACCGGTGAGGTAATCGGCTCCGATGGGGCCGTCACCGGCGGGCCGACGCGAGGCCGAGGCAGGGGCATACTGGCCCGCGAACGGGAGTGGCGCGAATTGCCCCAACACCTGGCCGAGGCCCAAAAACGCCGCTCCGATGGGGAGAAAAAATGTCAGGCCGAGGAGGCCAACCAGCGCCGTCTGCTGGAGAAGCTGGCGACTCTTGAAAAGACGGGGGACGAGATCAAAGCAAAAGAGAGAGCCAGGCTGGAGGAGTTGGCTTCCCAAGAGCAAGGGGCCGAGCTCCTGGATCAAGAGATGGGATGGCGACGAGCCATAGAAAACCAACTCCAGGCCGAGATGACAGCCTTGGACGAGAAGGAAACGCTGCTCGCCGAGGAATTGGAAGGTCTGAAGGAGAAGGAGACAGAAATTCAAAAGCAAATCCTGGCCTTAAAGGCGCGCCTGGACGCTCTGAGTGTCGAAGAGCTTGAGAACAGGCTGGCCGAATTGAAGACGGCCCTGGCGGTGGCTGAGCAAGCCCGCGAGAACCGGCGAACCGTTTTGCAAGACTTGCAGGCCAGTTTAATCCGCCTGGATGAGCAGGTATCGGCCAAGAGAGAGAAGGAAGAGCAATTTGCGGCGGAAAGTCGGGACCTGGTGGGACGGATCGAGGATCTACAACTTAGCTCCAGGGAACTGACACATCAAGTCCAGGTCGTGGCCCAGCTCATCGAGCCGACCGAGGCGGAGCTGGCCGCTTTGGAGAGCGAGCACATTGATCTGGAAAAGACAGAGACCCGCCTTCGCCCCCTGTTCCGGGAGTACGAAAGCCTGCAGGGTCAAGCCGTACTGGAGGTAGCGCGCCGCAAAGACGAGCTGACCAGCCTGTCGCGCCAGATCGAGAACGACCTGGGCCCTTCGGCGGAGTTTACACTGAGCGCAGTCGAAGTGCTCAGGACAGGCCCGGTGGAGATGGAGGCAGACGATCATATCCCCCTCCAGCCGCCGCTCGGGCTGGAAGAGGAGATCGGGCGACTGAGGACGCAGCTCAAGGACACCGGCCCCATCAATCCCAACGCACCGGCGGAATACGAGGAGGTACTGGAGCGCTACAACTTTCTAACCTCTCAGGCCGGGGATCTGGAAGAGGCGGCTGGGGATCTGCGCCAGGTGATCGGGGAACTGGACGAACTTATGGAGAAAGATTTCAGAGAGACGTTTGAGGCTGTGCGCAGGGAGTTCAAGGAATACTTCGTGTCGCTGTTCGGCGGAGGTGCGGCTGAGCTGGTGCCCACGGAGCCAGACGATTTTATGGAGACGGGAGTGGACATCGTAGCCCGGCCGCCGGGGCGACGGGAGCAGAGGCTGGCCCTGCTGTCCGGAGGGGAGAGAGCCCTGACGGCGGTGGCTTTGATCTTCGCCATCCTGAAGACCAGCCCCACCCCCTTCTGCTTCCTGGACGAAGTGGACGCCACCCTGGACGAAAGCAACGTCAGCCGCTTTCGGGACGCGCTGCAAGAGCTATCGGAGCGCACTCAGTTCATCGTCATCACTCACAACCGGGGCACCGTCGAGGCCGCGGACACCATCTACGGCATCTCCCTGGGCGAGGACAGTGCCTCCAGAGTCATCTCCCTGAAGTTGAGCGAAGCTGCCTGGGAGTA
>CAYNWI010000008.1:0-17456 GCA_964400825.1 uncultured Anaerolineae bacterium
CCACTTGGTCGGATGTCACGTTTTAGAACAGAAGTTCTGTAGGGTAGCAAAATCTCTAATTTCTAATCTCTAATCTTTTGGCCACGACTATCAGCCGGTGGGTGTTGGAGGTGTAGGGCCAGCAAGTGACCAGGGTGAGACGCTCGTCGTCGGTGGGGGCGATCCATTGGGCATTGGCGCGACGCACTGCTTCGGACTTGCCCTTTTCCTCAAACAGGTGCTTCTCCGTTACGACGTAGTGATAAGCCGTGTCGCCCACGTAGAGGAATACCTCGTCGTCGGGTTCGAGGTCAATCAAGTAGCGAAAGACCTTGCCTTTGATGTTGTGATGTCCTGAGAGGACGGTGTTGCCGACGTGACCAGGGTAGGCGGAGCCCTGGTGCCAGCCAGCAGCATAATCGGCAGCCTCCCAGACAGCTCCCTCGTCCGTGACCGTCCAACCCACGGGCACGACCGGGGCATCCAGGCCAATGGCGGGGCTTACGATGCGATCGGGCGGGGCACTGGCGGGAGGCGGCCCTGCGCGGGTGGGGGTGAAGGTGGGAGTGGGAGTGGAGGTGAGGGTAGGTGTGGGGGTGGCTGCTGAAGTCTGCACTGAGCTTAGCCGAGGTGTCGGGGGCGCGATGGTCGGAGTAGCTGTCGGAGGAATGGGTGTTGCCGAGGGCGTGGCGGTCGTTGCAGCTCCCCTTCCGCCTCCCTCAATCCCCCCAAAGTTGGGGGGAAGGGGGGCGGGGGGGGATGCCTGCAAGCCGAGATAACCCTTGACCAGCCCTGTAGTCAGGAGCGCTGTTCCCAACACGATGAGAGCGATGAACGTGAAACGTGAAGACGTGAAACGTGAAAACATGATAATCAGAGTGTGCTCATGGGATCGATGTCCACCCGCCAGCCGCGAGGGAAGATTACATCTCGGAGGAGGGCCTGGGGATCAGAGGTCCGTACCACGATTTGCCAGCGATACTTACCCCGCAACCGGCCAAAGAAGCAGGGCGCTGGACCGATGAGATCCGCGCCGGCCAGGCCCAGGCGGGCTATTTTGTTATCGAGGATGCGATACAGTTTCTCTGCCTCCTCCTGGCAACGTTTTTGGTTCTGGTGAACGTAGACCAACTTGGCCAACCTGGCGAAGGGGGGGTAGCCCTGCTCTCGACGGAAGGCCAACTCTTTCTCATAAAAGCCGTCGTAGTCGTGTCGGCTGGCCATCTGAACGGCGTAATGCTCAGGAGTGTAGGTTTGGATGATGACCTGGCCGCCCAGAATGCTGCGCCCGGCCCGACCGGCTACCTGGGTCAGCAGTTGGAAAGTGCGCTCACTGGCCCAGAAGTCGGGCAGGTGCAGGGTGGTATCCGCAGCGACCACCCCCACCAGCGTCACCAGGGGCAGGTCCAGCCCCTTGGCGATCATCTGGGTGCCGATGAGGACATCGGCTTCGTGCTCGATGAAGCTCTGCAAGAACACCTCGTGCGACCACTTGCCGCCGGTGGTGTCCCGGTCCCAGCGCAGGGTGCGGGCCTGAGGGAACAGTTTCTGCACGACGGCTTCCACCCTTTGAGTGCCGACGCCGAAGAACTTGATGCGCTTGCTCTCGCAGTTGGGGCAGACCTGGGGCACCGGCTCGTGCCGGTTGCAGTGGTGGCAGACCAATTGAGGTTCTCCAGTGCCATATCGGCTAAGGTGGTAGGTCAGAGGCACCTCACAGCGGCGACACCTGAGGACGTGGCCGCAGTCGCGGCACATGACGAAGGTGGCCGCGCCACGGCGATTCAGAAACAGAATGGCCTGCTGGTTCTTATCCAGAGTCTCTCGCAAGGCCCCCTGAAGGGCGCGGCTGAAGATCTCGCGATTGCCAGTCTTCAGCTCCTCCCGCAGGTCAACGATGCGCACCGGCGGCAAATCGGTGTAACATGCCTCATCGCTCAGGAACTTGTAGCTCGTATCCCGTAACTTGTAACTCGCCCGCTGCTCTTCGATCCGCCGCCGATGGCCCATGATGCGCTTCGGCAGGCGTAGCAGTTGGTACTCCCCCCGCCGGGCGCGGTAGTAGGAGACCATGTCAGGGGTCGCGCTGCCCAGGATGACCACCGCCCCCGCCAGCTCTGCCAGCTTCACCGCCACTTCGCGGGCGTGATAGCGCGGAGTCCGCTCTTGTTTATAGGAGCCCTCGT
The DNA here is from genome assembly GCA_964400825.1 of uncultured Anaerolineae bacterium. Lineage (GTDB taxonomy): Bacteria > Chloroflexota > Anaerolineae > VGOG01 > VGOG01 > CAYNWI01. Next base: position 2,166 of record CAYNWI010000008.1, read on the forward strand.
GTTCCTCGTCAATGACAATGAGACCCAGGCGGCGCAGGGGGGCAAAGAGGGCCGAGCGGGGGCCGATGACTACGTCCACGTCCCCGGTCCGGATGCGCCGCCAGGTGTCGTAGCGCTCGCCCAGCGAGAGCTGGCTGTGGATGATGGCCAGGCGGCCGGGGAAGCGGGCGGCGAAGCGGCGGATGGTCTGGGGAGTGAGGCTGATCTCAGGCACCAAAACGATGGCTTGCCTCCCCTGCTTGAGGATCGCGCCCAAAGCGCGAAGGTAGATCTCGGTTTTCCCGCTGCCAGTGACGCCGTGTAGTAAGAGAGGGGGAGAGGGGGAGAGGGGGGGAGGAGATGAATCTCCTTGTCTACTCATCGCTTCCTTTATCACATGCCACACGGCTTCCTGATCGGGCGTCAGCTTCGGCGGCACATCGGGGACGAATTCCCGCCCCTCCAGCGGGTCGCGCCAGACCTCCTTTTCCTCCAGACTGATCAGACCGTGGTCAGCCAGGTTCCTCAGCGTGCTCAAGTTGCAGCCTGTTTCAGCGTAGACCCAACTGATCCAAATGGGACCCTCTTCCCCCTCAAGGTTGGGGGGGACTGAGGGGGGGCGTGCCCGGAGAAAATCCAGCACCTCTACCTGCTTCTTGGCCCCGCGCAGCTCGACGATTTTGTCCACCACCTGGCCTGGGGGGACGCGCAGGATGACCACCGGCTCCTCGTCGAAGCGTTGCACGTAACCTTTCCTCTCCAGTTCCCGTAGCACGGAGGAGGAACAACCCGCGTCCCTGTAGAACTGCGACAACTCCACCGGCTCAGGGCGGTCGCGCAGGAAGGCCAGGGCAGCCGCTTGCTTGGGAGCCCGGCGCAGATGCGCGGCGACAGCCTTGTCTATGGCCCTGGGCGAGAGCAGCGGGGCGACCAGAGTGCGCTTCTCAGTGATCTGCAGCAGGCCCTTCTCGGCCAGCGCGCGGACGGGGGCGTCGGTGCAGCCGACTTCGGCACAGACATCGGACAGGGTGGGCAGGGGGTCCTCGCTGCGGGCCAGGAATTCCAGCACGTCGGCCTGCTTGGACGAATGTCCCAACCGGGGGATGGCCTGGGCTATTCTCTCCTCGTTGGCAATGAGGCGGACGAAGCGCGCCCTCTTGGGTCTCGCCCGGGGCTCCACAAGCTCCCAGCGTTTGATGATCACCCCCCGGCGAGCTAGTTGATCTACCACCGAGTGCGGGTCCTCTATTTCGAGATCCTCAACTCGCTGCTTGCCCTCCTGGCGCAGGAACTCGATCACCTTGTACTGCTCTGGCGTCAGGTCTTCGCTGATTCGCTGATCCGCCGATTCGCTCAGCTCCACCGTAAGCTCGGCGCGCTGCTCCAGGCCGGGGGGCAACATCAGGCGCAGGCAATCAATGAGGGGGGCAAGGTAGCAACTGCTGATCCAGCGGGCCAGCTCGATCTGTACCGGCAAGAGCACAGGCTCAGGGTCAACGATCTCCTCGATGTCCCTGGTCTCAGGCACAGGGGCCCGATCGGTCAAGCCCACCACGATGCCCTGCAGGCGGCGGGGGCCAAAGGGCACCTGCACCAGTTGACCGATGGCCACCGTCTCTGCAAAGGCAGGAGGGATGGAATAATGAAAGGCGAGGCTCAAGGGGCTATATTTATTCTCAGGGCCTTCTTCTTCCAGGTCTGAGATTACCTGTCGTCGGACGGGAGTACTGACGACTACCTCAGCATAGGTCATGTCATCAAACCGGGGTGATCTCTCTCTTCGGTGTCGCTGCTGTGTCATTGCGAGCGACCGTAGGGAGCGAAGCAATCCCCTCCGCCGCGAGCCGGGGATTGCTTCGTCGCTTCGCTCCTCGCAATGATAAACAACGGCCTAAATCGGTTAAGCTTGATAAACGGCTGCGGCCATGTAGCCGACGGTGTAGCTGCCGGGGCGGCGGTTGCCGGTTACGTCGCCGGAGTTGGTGTAGTGGAGCACCATGGCCCGGTTCGCGCCCAGAGCTTGCGCGGTCAGAAGCGCGGTCACGACGGGAGCCCCACCGCAGGCGTGACAGCGGCCTTCTATGAGGGCACGAGCCAAGCCCTCGACGTCGAAACGCTCCACCAGCTCGACCATCACTCTGTCGTGACGCACGACGTCGTTGTAGTCGTAGAGGTGGGACAGGTCGGTGCTGGCGACGATGAGGGCTTTCCTATCGCGCAGCAGCTTGGCCAGAGCCGCGCTCAACTCACGGCAAGCCGCCAGGCCACGGTCGCCGGTCAGGGGCTCGCCCATCATCACCGGCAGCAGGGTGAAGGTGCCCAGAACCTGCTGGAGGAAGGGGAGCTGGATTTCCAGTGAGTGCTCGCCGTCGAATCCCACGCGGTTTAGCGTCACCTCTTCGTCCAGGGCTTCGACCAATTCGGCATCAACTTCCACCAGTCCCAGCGGGGTTTCGTAGTAGCCCGCCCTGGTGACGGCGAAGCGGCCCAAGAATGCCTGGTGGACAGGGGAGAGGATGGTCACGGTATCAAAAGCGGGGCCGTCCTCCAGTTGCTTGTAGGCATGGGCCGCTGTGGGGCCGGAATAGGCGTAGCCAGCGTGGGGGCTGATGAGCGCCTTCAACTCCCCCCCCAGTTCCACTTTTTCGGCGTCCGCCAGGTAGCCCTCCAGCGTCCGCCGCAACGCATCGGGCTGACCGGGGTACCAATTACCAGCGATAACGGACTGTCGAATTTCGCCTGCTTTTACTTCTCTCATCGAACGCCTCCTTGCAATTCGATCTTGCGCTGCTTCACCTTGCACCTCTCGGCGGTGATGATAGCGGCAATGGTCTCTACTGTCTCATCAAGGTGATTGTCGTGGTTAACTACCACGTAGTCAAATTCGTCCAGGCGCTTCATTTCCTCACGAGCCGTGGCAATGCGTTGCTTCAAGCCTTCGGGTGTCTCGGTCTTGCGCTTTTTCAGGCGGCGGATCAGCTCCTCCTCCGAGGAAGCGGTGAGGAAGATAAAGACGGCCTCGGGCACGAGGCGGCGAATAGTGGCCGCGCCCTGCACGTCAATTCGCATGATGACGTCCTTGCCGCTCGCCAGGGCCTCCCGTACCTGCTTCTTGGGGATGCCCTTGTGTTGGCCGTAGACGATGGCGTGTTCCAGGAGTTCGTCCTTTTCTAGCATCTCGGCGAACTCCTGCTGGGAAACGAAGTGATAGTCCACCCCATCCACCTCGTTGGGCCTTCTGGGCCGCGTGGTGGCCGTGACCACGAAGTGAAACGGGTAACTCATTTCCTCCATGCGCTTCAGGGTAGCGTCCTTCCCTGCCGCCGACGGGCCGGAGATGACGACCAGTAGGGGATTAGATTCGATGTGATAGGGATTTTGTTCCGACGAGTTTGACATTCCAATACCCAATACCCAATATCCAACTCCGGCTTGATTCCAGGAGCGATTTGAGCTATAATTACGATAATCAACGAGTGATGAGGGCCAACTCCTCGTTACTCTTTAGGAGGAATTGTTTTGCCAATCTACGAGTATCGCTGCCACGACTGTGGGCGGCGGGTGACTCTCTTCTGGCGGAGCTTCTCGGAGATCGAGGAGGCTCCGCCCCGCTGCTCTTTTTGCGGCGGAGAGGACTTGACCCGCTTGATCTCTCGCGTCGCTGTGGCCAGGTCCGAGGAGAGCCGTCTGGAGGACCTGGCCGACCCCAGCAGCCTGGCTGGCCTGGACGAGAACGATCCAAAATCAATGGCTCGCTGGATGCGGAAGATGGGCCGGGAGATGGGCGAAGACCTGGGGCCGGAGTTCGATGAGGTCGTGGACAGGCTAGAGTCTGGGCAGAGCCCGGAGGAGATCGAGGAGGCTGTGCCCGACCTGGGAGGAGAGCTAGGTGTCGGGGACGAGTTCTAGCCGCTAGAGCTTCTCGTAGCGCTCCACGTCAACGACGAAGATAGTAGCGCCGCCTACCTGCACCTCCACCGGGGTAGGAATGTATAGCTCTCCTGCCTCCATCATGGGCGGCAAGGGGTTCATGTACTCGGTTCTGGTGTGGCAGTTCTCTCTGATCAACCGCAGTACCTCGTCTACCTTCTCGTCCTCGGTGCCCACGTAGATAGTTGTGTTCCCCGCCCGCAAGAAGCCCCCGGTCGTGCTGACCAACGTAGCTCGATGCCCCTCCTTCAGCAGGGCCTCGACCAATCCCTTCGCATCGTCGCGGTTAACAATGCTCATAATCAGTTTCATCTCGTCAGTCACCCCCCTCGTCTTCTAACTCATCAAGTTCCTTTAGGGCTGCCAGCCATTCGGAATAATGATCAAGAATGAGGTCTACAGTTGTCCGTTCGAAGATAAACTCGTACCTGCCTAGCGTCTGTTCATGCGACTGTGGCTCGTCAGCGCAGCAATCTTCAACAACAGCAGCTAGAAAGCCATTCTGGGCCGCCGAGGCTGTGGTAAATAACACGCAGACAGAGGTGACCAGCCCAGCCGTTAGCACAAATCGCTTCCCTTTTTGCCGTAGATACCGCAAAAGCTCCGGGCTATGGAAGCCGTCGAACGTTTGCTTGATAATGACGGTCTCGCCGGGATTATCGAGTGCAAAAGGCAACGTCTCCACTCCTGCTGTCCCTTGGACGCAAGGAATGTGCCCGCGCAATTTATACTTCGGCATCCAATCGGACATGTCTGCCTTAAAGCTCGCACGAAGATGGACAATCTCTATGCCTTCGTCCCGACATAAGGTCAAGAGTCGGGCGATGTTCGTGGGAAAATGAGCGAAACTCTTTGCCATTTTCTCTGGCCAGAAATCTCGCTGTACATCAATGAGGAGTAGGGCAAACTGTCCCCAGTCATGTTGTATATTCGTCATCAAGCTTATTCCTGTTTCTGCGAACTGCTGTCAACTTCGCTTGCACCCCAGCTCTGATCGAGGCCTGGATAACCTCCAAAGGTTGGGTGGCGTCAATCACTAACCAGCGGTCTGGTTCCCTGACCGCCATCTGCAGGTAACCCTCCCTCACCCGGCGGTGGAAGGCCGCTTCCTGTTGATCCAGGCGGTTCCACTCTGCCCGGCTCGCTTTGTGCGCCGCCAGCTTGCGCCTCAACCCCTCCTCAACGTCAATATCCAAATAGATCGTCAGATCCGGCTTCAGTCCCCCGGTGGCCAGAGCAGTGATGGCATGCAGCATCTCCAACTCCAGGCCGTGACCGTAACCCTGGTAGGCCAGAGTCGAATCGGCGTAGCGATCGCAGAGGACGATGCCGCCTTGTGCCAGGTGGGGGCGGATGACCTGGTTGACTATCTGAGCCCGCGCCGCCGAGAAGAGCAGGGCCTCGCTGGCGGGCAGCATCTCGGTGTTTTGGGGGTCGAGGAGGATGGCTCGGATTTGATCGCCGATGCTCGTGCCTCCTGGCTCACGGGTAGCCAGCACGAGGTAGCCCTTCTCTTCAAGATAACCGCTCAGAAGCTCCATTTGTGTTGTCTTGCCGCTGCCCTCAGGGCCCTCGAAGGTGATGAACATGCTCAAACTTTCCTCTTCCCTCACTCCCGATAAATCCTCACCCTTCGCCTGGGCTCCTTGCCATGGCTGTGGGAGACGAGGTTCGCTTGGCGGGCCATTTGGTGCTGGTGTCGGCGGATGTAGGCGGTCTGAGGGGAGAGGTTTATTGAGTCGGCACCAGACAGCACCTTTTGGATGGCTGCCTGGGTCTCACGCATCGCTATGGCGAAGGGGTCCGTTTCCTCCACCTTCAGGCCGAAGATATCCGCTAGACAATTCTGCATCTGTTTGATGGTGTTGGAGCGCAGGACGTAGATGGGGGTGCCTCCCTCTTCTGCATCGGCAATGACCCGCGGGCGCTTGCGATAGTATGGCTTCAGCGTGATTAGCACCTCGGCCTTTTCCAGGTCGTCTACGATGACCGTGGGAAGGTGGAGGCGGCTGGCAGCCTGCTCCAGGCGATTGCGGGCTATACCGTAGGGATAGACGTGGAGGGCAGTCAGAGGGGCAGCGGGCTTGGCTGGTGGGCGGATGGGGCCCTCCTCCAGGCTGGGAGGGGAGAGAGTCGCCTCCTCGATCTGCACTTCCCCCTGCTCATCGCGATAACGTATCCCGGCGGGCAGAGAGCGACCCCTTAGGATAGCGTCCACCGCCGCCGCTACGTTATGATGCACTGCCAGGCGCTGCCGATCCTGGATCTCGACTACTACGTTGAAAGTGGGCGGGGCCTTGCGCTCCAAAATTGACTTCTGAGTGCCCCGACGCCGGGCCTCCTCGTCGCTGAGGGTGACGCTCTGGATACCGCCTACCAGATCGGCCAGGGTGGGATTCAGCATCAGGTTGTCCAGGGTGTTGCCGTGCGCTGTGCCGATGAGCTGCACCCCTCGCTCGGCGATGGTGCGGGCGGCGACCGCCTCCAGCTCCCGGCCGATCTCGTCAATGATGATCACCTCTGGCATGTGGTTTTCCACCGCTTCGATCATCACCTCGTGCTGGAGGGAGGGAGTGGCCACCTGCATGCGTCGCGCCCGGCCGATGGCAGGGTGAGGGATGTCACCGTCGCCGGCGATCTCGTTGGAGGTGTCAACGATGACCACCCGCTTCTTCTCGGCTAAGACGCGCGCCGCCTCCCGCAGCATGGTCGTCTTGCCTACCCCCGGCCGGCCCAGGAGAAGCATGTTCTGGCCCGACTCGATGATGTCTCGGATGATGTCAATGGTGCCGTAGACCGCTCGTCCCACGCGACAGGTGAGGCCCACGACGCCCCCCCTGCGGTTACGGATGGCCGAGATGCGATGCAGAGTGCGTTCGATTCCCGCCCGGTTATCGGCGTCGAACTCGCCGATGCGGGAGACCACGTACTCGATTTCCTTCTCGGTGACCTCGTCCTCGTTGAGGGTGATTTCGTAGTTGATAAAACGCGCCTCCGGTTGCCGGCCCAGGTCCAACACGACCTCTAGCAGGTCATCGCCTTCGTTTGCCTCCCGAAGGGCCTGTTCGATGTGGGGTGGCAGAACCGTTAGCAATGCTTCCAGGTCATCGGTTATCTTCATTTGTTGCCTAAGATGGTCATTGGTCATTTAACATTCCCTTGCGTTTTCATCATCGGAGCGGCCACCTCAGCTCTTTTCTCCAGGGCTGGTACCAGCCTCAAGGCCGGCTTCTTAACCCAGACAGTGGTATGCTTGACCATCACGCATTGGCTGGCTAAGAGTTGGAACCCCTGGGCCTCAAGCCGAGATCTCAGCCCCCCCTGATACCTTCGCAAACAGCAGTAGATGGGGAGAGGCGGATATTCCGCCAGGAGAGCAAGCGATTGGACGACTAGCTCGTCGGCTCGCTCGTGGGCTTGGGGATGAAGGAGCATTTCCAACCAGTGGCCAGTCTGCCCTGGGCGAATCCGCAGGTAGCCTATGACCTCCCCCTTATCCTCCAGCACGTAGCCCTCTCGCCTGGTTTGCCCCAGCCAGAGGCCGGGCGTAGCCTCCCACTTCCTTGCCGTTAAGTTCTCTGCTTGCTGCACCAGGCGGGGGGCAATGGTCTTATAAAGTTCTTGCAGCCCCCAGTTGTCAGCGGGCTGCTGGGGGCGCATGGTCATCCTTTCAGGATGCGACAGATCAGGTGGAATCTGTCCCAGGCGGAAAATGTCTTCCTGAGTGTAAATACTGAACCCCACCTGCTGGAAGGCTTCAACCTCAGGGCCATCCTCAGGCAGGCGAGCGAAGATGCGCTGGGTACCCTGCTCCCCGGCCTCGCGGCACAGTTGCTCTAACAGGCGAAACCATAAGGTTTTGGCATCTCCTGCCACTGACAGGGAAGGGGCCAAGTAGACCACATCGGCTTCGGAGCGGTCCCTTCTCATGCGCACCTGGGCGAAGCCCGCCATTCGCCGATTCTCTTCCACCTCGTCGCATACATAGGTAGAGACCCCTATCCCCTGTGGGGAGAGGCATCCCGCCAGAGCTGCCAGGAGGGGCTTATATGTTTGAGTTAATGCCTCCTCCAGGTTAAGCAGCACGCCTTGGTTCTGCAATTTGCTAACCAAGAGGAGATAGCGAACATCGAAGGGTTTGATCAAACCTTACCTCTCACCAAGTATTAATTCATATTTTACTATCATTTAGCTCGATTGGCAAATATCCTCGGCGTGCGCAGCGAAAGCCTGGGGAGTACGAGGGGTGCTTGATGATCTATTTGACAAAATGCCCGAATACCGATATGATTACATTGGGTTTACCAGCACGATTCTTTGGGAGGGTAATTATGGTCATTCAAATTAACCGCCAGAGTGGGGAGCCGACCTACTTGCAAATAGTTGGTCAGATCAAAAATCTGATAGCCGTGGGTAGGCTCCAGCCTGGCGAACGGTTGTCCCCCATCCGGCAACTGGCGGCGGAGCTGGGAGTCGCTCAAAACACGGTTGCCCATGCCTATAAAGAGCTGGCTAGAGAGGGGGTAATCGCCACCCGACGGGGTCTGGGCAGTTTCGTCTCTGACCAGCCTGATCAATCGCCATTGGCCCAGAGGCGCCCAGAGCTGCTGAGTTCAATATTCAGTAAGCCTTTCGTCGAGGCGCTGAGCCTGGGCTATTCGATGTATGAAATTGAAGAGGCGGTGATCCAACAGCTAACCCGCTGTTGGACCGAGACCCAGAACCTAAACCCCGTCCGATAATGTAACGAGTAGGATCTGCAAGGGTTAAACTCCAACGAACCCGACCTGGGCGCAGGTCGGGTTTATTTTTGTTTGACTTGCAGGATTAGTTAGATTATAATTATTGAGGCAGGCGTTCTCAGAGCGTGAAGGGTGGTTGGCATGAGATTCCTTCCCCAGAACATCTCCGGCTGGAAATGGCTTCGGCCAGGCATGGGCGTGAAGCGGTGGCTGGTCTTGCTCATATTGGGCATTACCTGCGTTAGCCTGGGCTTTGCTTACTTCCTGGTCAATATCTATCGGCAGCAACCTCTGTCGGCTGTCTTCTACTATCTCACTTTGCAATTTGTTCCCCGCCTGGTGCGTGCTGCTTTGTTCGTAGGGCTGGGCTTGGTTGCTGTAATCATAGCAGTGGTGCAGTTGAGCCGCTCGCTGTTGGCCCCCTTCCTGCGGCCAGGCCAGGAGGTGGCGAAGGCGGTCTATCGGCATCATCAGCGCGGCCGGGGTCCCAAGGTGGTGGTCATCGGCGGCGGGACGGGCCTATCCACCCTGCTGCGGGGCCTGAAGGAATACACCACCAACATCACGGCCATTGTCACCGTGGCCGACGATGGAGGCAGTTCTGGCCGCCTGCGCCGCGAGCTGGGCGTGCTCCCCCCCGGCGACTTTCGCAACTGTATCGCCGCCCTGGCCGACGCCGATTCGCTGACCACCCAGCTCTTCCAATACCGCTTCAGTGGGGGGGACAGCCTCAATGGCCACAGCTTCGGCAATCTGTTCATCGCTGCCATGGCCGAGGTGACGGGCAGCTCTGAGCGAGCCATCCTGGAGTCGGGGCGGGTGCTGGCGGTGCAGGGACGCATCCTGCCCTCCACTCTGGACAATGTCACCCTTTGTGCCGACCTGCGGGGCGAGGACGAGGCGGTAGGCGCTCCTAGCCGAGTGGAGGGCGAGTCCAGCATCACCGCTGCTGAATTGCCCATCGAGCGGGTTTTCCTGCTGCCCGACAAAGTGCGGGCCTACCCTGAGACCCTGCGAGCCATCCTGGAAGCAGACCTCATCGTCGCCGGGCCAGGCAGCCTGTTCACCAGTGTGTTGCCCAATCTCTTGGTGGAAGACATAACTAAGGCTATTAGCGCCTCCAGAGCTTGGAAAGTATACGTGTGCAACGTAGCCACTCAAAAAGGCGAGACCGACGGCTTCGGCGTGGGAGATCACATAGAGGCACTACAGCGCCATGTGGGGAGAGACGTGTTTCACTACGTGTTAGTGAACGACAACTTCAACGTGAAACTCAACCCCAACACGGAACTAGTGTCTTTGGACTGTGAAGCCGGGGAGGGCTATCAAGTCATGTCGGCGGACGTGATTGATCTCCAGAAACCCTGGCGGCACGATCCCCAAAAGTTAGCTCGCAGCCTGATGAATTTTTACCATTCTCAGCGAGGAAGTTGAAAAGAGGCAACGGGCTTCGGCGAGACTTCGCCGAGCTCAGTCGAGGCGTTCATAATGATAGGGAAAGGGGGCAAAGAGCGTGTCCGCTACTTACCCCCTGCTCTGGATAATACTATTTCTGGGAGGAAAGGCAATGAAGAAGACAATCAGAGATATCGAGGTTGAAGGCAAGCGTGTCCTGGTGCGGGTGGATTTCAACGTTCCCCTGACCGAGGGCAGGGTGACTGATGATACCAGAATCCGGGCCGCTTTGCCGACCATCAATTATCTACTCCAGCACGGGGCAAAGGTCATTCTGATGTCCCATTTGGGTCGTCCCAAGGGAAAGGTGCTGGACGAGCTGCGCCTCGATCCCGTCGCTGAGCGCCTGTCGGAGCTGCTCGGCAGGCCGGTGAGGAAACTCGACGATTGTGTCGGGCCGGAGGTGGCAGCGGCGGTGGCGGGAATGCAGCCAGGCGACGTCATCCTGTTGGAGAACACCCGCTTCTATCCCGAAGAGAAGTCCAACGATCCCGCCTTCGCCAGGAAATTGGCATCCCTGGCCGACGTCTTCGTCAACGACGCTTTCGGCGCAGCCCACCGCGCCCACGCCTCGACCGTCGGGGTGGCCGAGTATCTGCCTTCTGTAGCAGGCTTCTTGATGGAGAAGGAGATAGCCGTTTTGGGCCAGGCTCTGGCCGCTCCAGAGCATCCCTTCGTGGCCCTCCTGGGTGGGGCCAAGATCTCCAGCAAGATCGGCGTCATTGATAACTTGCTGACCAGGGTGGACGGCCTGCTGATCGGCGGGGGCATGGCCAACACCTTCCTCAAGGCCCAAGGCCACGAGGTAGGCCAGTCCCTGGTGGAGGACGATAGCCTGGCTGTGGCCAGGAAGACGCTGGAGAGGGCGGGCGAGAAGCTGGTTCTGCCTGTTGACGCGGTGGTAGCCGATCGGTTCGACGCCGAGGCCGACTCCCAGGTAGTGCCTGTGGACCAGGTGCCAGAGGATTGGCTCATTCTGGACATCGGGCCGGAGACAGTGGAGCTATTCAGGCGAAAGCTGGCCGGGGCCAAGACCGTGGTCTGGAACGGGCCGATGGGAGTCTTCGAGTTCCCCAGGTTCGCTGAAGGCACCTTCGCCATCGCCCGCTTCCTGGCCGATTTGGAAGCGACCACCATCATCGGCGGAGGCGACGTGGTGGCGGCGGTGGGACAGGCGGGCGTGACCGACAGGATAGCCCACGTCTCCACCGGCGGCGGCGCCAGTTTAGAGTTTCTCGAAGGCAAACCTCTGCCCGGCATTTTAGCCCTGGAAGACAAGTGAGGAGGGAGCATGCGTACACCGATCATCGCTGGCAACTGGAAGATGAACAAGACCGTTGACGAGGCCGTGAGCCTGGTGAGAGAGATGAGGCGGGGCCTCAACGAGGTGCGTGGCGTGGACAGGGTGCTCTGTCCGCCCTTCGTCGCCCTGGCCGCCGTGGCCGAACTCCTGAAGCCGACGACTATCAAGCTAGGGGCTCAGAACATGTACTGGGAGGATAAGGGGGCCTACACTGGCGAGGTCTCGCCGCTGATGCTCAAGGGACTGTGCCAGTACGTCATCATTGGCCACTCGGAGCGGCGGGGATACTTCGGCGAGACCGACCAGGGAGTCAACCGCAAGATCAAGGCCGCTTTCACCCACGCTTTGATCCCCATCGTCTGCGTGGGCGAGAGTCTGGAGCAGCACGAGGCGGGCCAGACCGAGGAGTGGGTTTCCGGCCAGGTCCGCGCCGCTCTGGAGGGACTCTCGACTGAGCAGGTGCGAAAGTTGATCATCGCCTACGAGCCTATCTGGGCCATCGGCACGGGCAAAGCCGCCACCGGCGCCGGGGCCAACGCCGTCATCGGCCTCACCATCCGCGGCACCATCGCCGACCTCTACGACGAAGCCACGGCCGAGGCAGTGCGCGTCCAATACGGCGGCAGCGTCAAGCCCGCCAACACCGCCGAGTTCATGACCCAGCCAGAGATAGACGGTGCTCTGGTGGGCGGGGCCAGCTTGAAGGCCGCCGATTTCGTAGAGATCGTGCGCATTGCGGCTCAGGTGAAAAGGGGAGATTAGAGATTAGAGGTTGGATGTTGGAACACCTTCTGGCTTCCAATTTCCAACTTCTAACCTCCAACTTCCAACTGCTATGTTTGGCAACTGGACACCACTGATATGGCTCGTCGTCACCCTCGTCCCCCTGTTCTTTATGAAACGCTGGATCAACCAGCACACCCAGGGGCTGGGGTTGCTCCTCCTGGGGAACAACGACGCAGCCATGTTCCTCTACTTCGTGCTGCTGCTGCCCGGCATCCTCATCCACGAGCTGAGCCATTGGCTGGTGGCTAACCTGTTAGGGGTGCGGACGGGCAAGATATCGCTTTGGCCTTCCCAGAGGCGGGGCAAACAAATACGCCTGGGATCGGTCCGGGTAGCCCGTACCGACCCCTTTCGTGCCAGCCTGATCGGCGTGGCTCCCCTCATCAGCGGCAGCATCGCTATCTTGATTATCGGTCAACTGATCCTGGGCCTGGGTGGCCTGGAAGAGACCTTGCTTAACGGCGAGTGGGAGCAAGTCGGGGAAAGCCTCCTGGCCTCGCTTAAAGCACCCGATTTCTGGCTGTGGCTCTACCTCATCTTCGCCGTATCCAATGCCATGCTGCCCAGCGAGACCGATCGGGAGCCCTGGAGACCGGTTCTCCTGTTCATGGGCCTGGTGGCTCTCCTCTTTTACTTGACCGGCTGGGTGCGCCAGGACTTCGGCGAGCTCAGTCGAGCCGTGCCAGAGGTGGTGGCGACTGCCTCTTTAACCGGCCTCAGCTATCTGGCCTACGCCTTCAGCCTGACGGTGGTGGTAGATGCCATCTTTATGGCAGTCATCGCCATCCTCGAAGTGCTTGTCTCCAGGCTGACAGGGAGGCGGGTGGAGTACTGAGGTGTAGGAAGGGAGAGGGGAGGCAAGTGATGGTCAGACAGACTTTTGAGTTGGATATGCAACGCCTTCTGAATGAGGTGCTGGTTCTGGGCAGCATGGTGGAAAACGCCATCATTGACTCGGTGGAGGTTCTCAAGAGGCGAGACCTGGAGGGAGCGCGGAGGCTTATCGCTGGGGATCGCCTCATCAACGAGAAGCGCTTCGCTATCGAAGCTGACTGCCTGGTCCTCATCGCCACGCAGCAACCCCTGGCTGGCGACCTGCGCACCCTCGCCGCCGTCCTGGAGCTCTCCACAGAACTGGAGCGCATCGGCGATTACGCCAAGGGGATTGCCCGCATCAACCTGATGATGGGTGAAGGCCCTCTGGTGAAGCCTCTCATTGACATCCCCCGCATGGCCGAGAAGGCGCAGTCCATGCTTCATCGGGCGTTGGATTCCTTCGTCCGACGGGACGTGGCCCTGGCCCGCGCCATCCCCGTCGGGGACGACGAGGTAGACGCTCTCTACAATCAAGTCTACCGGGAGTTGATGACCTTCATTATGGCTGATCCCCGCACCATAGATCAGGCCAACTACCTGCTGTGGGTGGCTCACAACCTGGAGCGCGCCGCCGACCGGGTGACCAACATCTGTGAGCGGGTGATCTTCACCGTCACGGGTGAGATGATGGAGATGGATGTGGAGGACTCAGGGCTTGAGAGCCTCCACTGAGATTGCTTACCCGAAGGTTGACTTCAGCACGGTCGGCGAACTGACCATCACCCAGGGCGAGCGTGAGTCGCTGACCATCGAAGCCGAATCGAACGTCATGCGCCGCATCAAGACCGAGGTCAGGGGCGGGACGCTCCAAATAGTCATGAAGGCCGGCTCCCCCTGGATGATGAAAAGCGATTGCTTCAGTCATTCACTCGCGCGGTCAAAACACAGCTAGAGAGGAGAGAGTATCACGTTGTGGGATCTGATTGTCTTGGTCATCTTCGGGGCCATCGTTGGCTGGGATGCCCGATGCGCTGGGGGGTATGCGTTCAGGCAAGTCAACAGCTTTGCGGGGATGGACAAGATGTGGAATCACTGAAACACTGAGGGCACTGATCACACTGAAGGGGCCTCAGTGGTCTCAGAGGTTTCAGTGGAGTCAGTGGTTCAGCGGACGTGCGCAGGTTGACGAGCCGGTGGGCGAGCAAGCAATCGAGGATTGGCTCAGAGCCATCGCCATCAGACCAGATGACCAAGATTCCCTTGAAACTAGAGGTTGGCCGCGATATGCCGCCAGGGAAGGCGAAATGGCCATGCCATTGCTGACCACCAAACTCTACGTTCCCCGCGCCCGCCCGGAATTGGTCTCGCGCCCACGCCTGACCGAACGACTGAATGAGGGTGTGACGCGCAAGCTGACGCTGGTCTCCGCCCCGGCTGGCTTCGGCAAGACCACGCTGCTAAGCGAGTGGGCCTCCCATTTCGGATTGGCGACAGAATAGCCCGCCGCAAAGACCCAAAAACAACCCCAGGTTTGACACCCCTGCAGATTCGACGAGTCGGCGGGGGTGTTTTTTTGACATGCATTAGACAAAGGCAGGAGTTGGGTGTACAATAGAGTTATGTGGTAGGTGGAAAGGGGAGGAGCGAGGTGGGGATGGGGGTGGAGGGTGCGTTCAACTACGGTTGAGATCATTGTGGAAGAGGCCTTCTGGGACCCGGAAGGATACCAGACGTACAAGACGGCTATGTCCAATAATAGACAGTCGGGCTGAGAATTGTTGGGCGCGGGAGTGACCCACATTTTCACGAAGGCAAGTATTCCTGGACCAAGCACGCGCCACGGAGGTAACCCCATATGATTGCCGAAAATAACTCCGATGACAATCGTCCCCAATGTCTTTCGGACCTTGGATTGTTCGGGTTACCCGAACTCAGCGACCGTGACTTCGCCTGCGTTCTTCTTCCGGATCTGGACTACGATGCACAGTTGGTAGCAGTCCACAATCTATTACGACGCCACAAGGATTTCGACCAAGCGTTCACCGATGAAATTCGCCAGATAGAGCAGCACGCCCGCAAGACCAAGGGTCTCCGCAATGAGCACCTTGTCAATGAGTGGATCGATCGTCTTCACGCTTCAGTTTACCAGGATGCCGCCCATAGCATGGCCGCAGTGGGTATGCTCGCTCCCCTGATGGAGTCAATCTTCTATCAAGCGTTTCAGGCGACTCGCCACCACCTTTCGGCTACGGTTGATCCACAGCGTGACCATCAGCGATG
>CAYNWI010000009.1:0-2764 GCA_964400825.1 uncultured Anaerolineae bacterium
GCGATCAATCGAGTCGCTCCGGTTCCCCCGTCTTCGCTCAGAACCAAACTTATGTGGAGGCTGTAACAACAGCCGGTGGAGCCCCAGTGCTGATTCCCCTGAACCTGGACGAGGGAGGTTTGCGAGCTATCTATGAGCGGCTCGATGGCCTGCTCCTGGCCGGTGGCGAAGACCTGCACCCGAAGCACTACGGCGAAGCAGTCCACGAGAAGTGCGGCCAGAGCGATGAGGCGCGGGACGCAGTGGAGTTGACGTTGGCTGGCTGGGCTCTGGCCGAAGGTTTGCCGATCTTGGCGATCTGTCGGGGCATCCAGGTGCTGAACGTGGCGGCGGGGGGCACTCTCTACCAGGACATTGCCTCTCAGTCGCCCGGTTCCCTCAAACACGACTGTTGGCCTGACTATGCTCGCAACTACCTGGCCCATCAGGTGACAGTCAACGGCGATTCGTTTTTGGCCACTATTCTGGACCAGAGCCAGGTCTCCGTCAACAGCACGCATCACCAGGCCGTCAAAGACCTGGCGCCGAGCTTCAGGGTTGTGTCCCGAGCCACTGATGGCCTGATAGAAGCCATTGAGGGCCACGATCACCCCTTCGCCCTGGGGGTGCAGTGGCACCCTGAGGAGCTGGTGGAGGATGCCCCACCCATGCGGCGACTGTTCGAAGAGTTTGTGTCAGCGGCGAGGGTCTAGATGTCGCCGGCTTCCAGCAGCAGGCAACGAGCTGTCGCCGTCTTTGACTCCGGCGTGGGCGGTCTCTCGGTAATGCGGGAAATCGCCAGACAGCTCCCCCACGAGGATATCCTATATTTTGCCGACAGCGCGAACTGCCCCTACGGCCCCCGCCCTCTGGAAGAGGTCAGAAAACTGTCCGAGGCTGTCACTGCCTTCCTGATCCAACAAGGGGCCAAGATCGTGGTGGTGGCTTGCAACACCGCCTCAGCGGCGAGTTTGCGTCACCTGCGGGCGATCTTCCCAGTACCCATCGTGGGGATGGAGCCGGCCATCAAGCCAGCGGCGGAGGGAACCAAGAACAAGAAGGTGGGCGTCATCGCCACGCAGGTCACTTTTCAGGGGGAGCTCTTCGCTAGGCTGGTGGAGCGGTTCGCCGCCGATGTGGAGGTCTACACCCAGGTCTGCCCTGGCCTGGTGGAGAGGGTCGAGGCGGGGCTGATTGAGGACGCTGAAACTGAGACACTTGTGGCGAGTTATCTGAAGCCGATGCTGGAGGCGGGCATTGATTCCCTGGTGCTGGGCTGCACTCACTATCCCTTCCTGCGGAAAACCATCGAGCGGGTAGTGGGGCCAGGGGTAGCGGTGATAGATCCCAGCCCGGCCGTGGCCCGCCAAACCGGGCGGGTGCTGGAGAGGGGAGGGCTGGCTAACCTTCCTCCCCCCCAGGGTTGGGGGGGAAAGAGGGCGGGCAAGCACTTCTTCTACACCAGCGGCGATGCGAAGGCCTTCGCGGAGATGGTGGAGAGGCTGATCGGCGAACGGGGCGAGGTGCAACAGGTGAGGTGGGGGATGGAGGGAATGAGTGACTCGTTTCCCAATTTGATGCAGTGCTAAACGACGACAATACTTCGAGGAGGAAGAAAATGGACTTTCTTTCGGACGAATGGATCAAGGCTCTCTGCCAGGAGCTAAATCAGAGCGAGGCTTACGCTCAGGCGGCCAAGAACTGGGAGGGCGACTTCTACTTCGTCGTCGAACCTGAGGGCGAGATGAAAGAGACGGTCATCTTCTACGTTGATCTCTGGCACGGCGAGTGCCGCGGGGCCAGGCTCATCGGCGACGAGAAGGAGAAAGAGCCGGTCTTCAGGATGAGCGCGCCGCTGAGCGCCTGGCGCAAGGTCGTCGAGAAGAAGCTGGACCCCATCCAGGGGCTGATGACCCGCCAACTGAAGCTCAAGGGCAACATGTCCATGATCATGCGCAACGTCAAGGCCGCCCAGGAGCTGGTCAACTGCTGCACGCTCGTCCCGACGGAGTTCCCAGGCGAGTAAACTTGCCAGGAGGAGAAAGATGTGGTTCTTCAACAGTCCGGAGGTCGTCTTTGGCGAGGACGCCCTGAGCTACCTGGACGAGATCGAGGGCAGGCGGGCTCTCATCGTCACTGACGAAAATATGGTGAGGCTGGACTTTGTGGACAGGGTGATCGGCCACCTCAGGGAGGCGGGGATTGAGACACGGGTCTTCGCCGAGGTGGAGCCTGACCCCTCGCTGGAGACGGTGAAGCGGGGAGCGCAGGCAGCGCTGGCCTACGAGCCTGATTGGATCGTCGGGTTGGGCGGCGGGTCCTGCATGGATGCAGCCAAGGCCGTGTGGGTGCTCTACGAGCGGCCCGACCTGCAGCCCGACGAGATAAGCCCTATAGAGACCCTGGGCTTGCGCCAGAAAGCCCGCCTCATCGCCATCCCCACCACCTCAGGCACCGGGGCCGAGGCCACCTGGGCCATCGTGCTCACCGACACGGAGGGACAGTGCAAGCTGGGCCTGGGATCGCGGGAGAACGTGGCCGACATCGCCATCGTTGACCCCGTCTTCGCGGCCGAGCTGCCCCCTCAGCTCACCGCCGACACGGGGATGGATGCCCTGACCCACGCCGTCGAGGGGTACACCTGCACCTGGCGCAACGACTTCTCCGACGGCCTGTGCCTCAAGGCCATCGAGTTGGTCTTCGACCACCTGCCGCGCGCTTACGAAAAGGGCGACCGGGAGGCGCGGGAGAAGATGCACAACGCGGCCTGCATCGCCGGGCTGGG
>CAYNWI010000009.1:2864-8465 GCA_964400825.1 uncultured Anaerolineae bacterium
CACCATCGGGGAGTTGGGCATCTCGTCGGCTGAGTTCGAGGCCGGGCTGACCAAACTCGTCGAGAACGCCGAGAACGACTCCTGTGCCGTTACCAGCTCTCGCATCCCCAGCGCCGAGGAGTTCGAGCGACTCTACCGCTATGCCTTCGAGGGCCGGGCTGTTGATTTCTGATGCTGCGAGGAGTTAGCGGGGCAACGGGTTAACGAGGTGCCGAGTTGACACGGGCTTCCCTTGACTCGTTGCCTCGTTACTCGTTGACTTATCACCTCGTTGCCCCATTCCCGATAAGGAGACTGACTTGAACGGCTATCTGGAAAAGTTGCTGGTCGTTGACCTGACCAGCGGCAAGATCGAGGACCAACCTCTGAACGAAGACTACGCCCACCAATTCATTGGCGGCAGCGGCCTGGCTGCTCGTTATCTCTATGACTCGCTGCCCCCCCCTAGCCCCCCAAAGTTGGGGGGAAGGGGGGAGACCAGTCCGCTGAATCCTGCGAGTCCACTGTTCTTCATGACCGGCCCGCTCACGGGCACCCGCGCCCCCTCCTGTGGCCGCTTCGTGATTTGCGCCCGCTCTCCCCTCACCGGATTCTGGGGAGAAGCCAATTCCGGCGGCTTCTTCGGGCCAGAAATGCGTTTCGCTGGCTACGATGGAATCATCGTCAAAGGCCAGGCCCCGGCGCCTGTCTACTTGCACATCGCCGATGGCAAGGCCACCCTCCGGGACGCCAGGCACCTCTGGGGCAAGGGGACCTACGAGACCCAGGAAGCCATCGGAGAGGAAGTGGGTGACGCTAAGACCAAAGTAGCCTGCATCGGCCCGGCGGGCGAGAATCTGGTGAGGTTCGCAGCGGTGATGAACGACCACGGCTCCGCCGCTGGCCGCACGGGGATGGGCGCGGTGATGGGCTCCAAGAACCTCAAGGCGGTGGCCGTTCGCGGCCATCAAAAGGTCCCCCTGGCCGATGCGGAACGCTTCGCTGCCCTGGCCCGCCAGGCGCTGGCCGCCATCGGGGAGGACATCATGACCGCCATCTTGCACGAAACGGGCACCGCCGGCTCCCTCGACTATTCCATGCTGCTGGGGGACGTGCCCATCCGCTACTTCACCCAGGGCTCGTTCCCAGGAGGCGAGAACCTCAGCGGCTCGGCCATGGCGGAAACCATCCTCACCGGCACCTACACCTGCTACGGCTGCCCCATCGCCTGCAAGCGGAAGGTGAAGGTGGGGGAATCTGAGATCAAAGGCCCGGAGTACGAGACGGCCTGCGCCCTGGGTACCCTCCTCCTCATTGACGACCTGGACGCCGTCGCCTATCTGGGCCACCTCTGCGACGCCTACGGCCTGGACACTATCAGTGCGGGGGTCACCATCGCCTTCGCTCACCACCTCTTCGATCAGGGAATCATCGGGCCGAGCGAGGCGGGCATGAAACTTGCCTGGGGCGATCCCGAGGCGGTGGCTGAGCTGATCGAGATGATCGCCCATCGGCGGGGCTTCGGCGACCTGCTGGCCGAAGGCTCGCGGCTGGTGGGGCGTCGCTACGGGGTGGAGGAGTTGGCCGTGCAGGTCAACGGCCTGGAGGTGGCCATGCACGACCCCAGGGCCACCTCGGCCATGGCCCTGGTCTACGCTACCTCTCCCATCGGGGCCAGCCACAACCAGAGCGACATGTACCTCGTCGAGATGGGACGGGCTATTGAGGAACTGGACATCCCCACCACTGACCGCTTCGGAGTGGCGGGCAAAGCCCCCATCGTGGCCCGGCACCAGGATTGGCGCAGCTTCTGCAACTCCCTCATCGTGTGCTACTTCGCCAACCCGCCGGTCCGGACGCTGGTCGAGCTCCTGACCTCCGCCACCGGCTGGGAGGTGGGCCTCGACGAGGCCATGGCCATCGGCGAGCGCATCTGGAATCTGAAGCGAGTCCTCAACCACCGCCTCGGCCTGGCGCGGGAGGACGACCGATTGCCCAGGCTGCTACTCGCGCCGCTGGACGAGGGCGGCACCGAAGGCCACGTTCCCGACCTGGAACTGATGCTCAGGGAGTACTACCAGGCCAGGGAGTGGAACCCGGAAACGGGCCAGCCAGGCCGGGAGAAGCTGGAGGAGCTAGGGTTGGGGTGGGTGACTGAGGATTTGTGAGGAGCGAGTATCCGTTCGCCGAAGGTCTCCGACCGAGGTGGAAAGGGCGCGGTCGGAGACCTTCGCCCAACATAGGACTTATTCAGGTCAATTCGATAATCATGGCCACCGCTCCCCCTCCCCCCAGGCAGAGGGCGGCCAGGCCGGTCCTCAGGCCGCGATCCTTCAGGGCGTGGATGAGGGTGACCAATACGCGAGTGCCGCTGCAGCCGATGGGGTGGCCCAGGGCGATGGCCCCGCCGTTGACGTTCACCTTGTCCCAATCCCAGCCCAGCGCCTTGCCGTCGGCCAACATCTGGGCGGCGAAGGCCTCGTTGGCCTCGATGAGGTCTAAATCGTCCAGGCTGTAGCCGGTTTTCTCCAGCAGCTTGCGCACGGCGAAGATGGGGGCGGTGAAAACCTTCAGCGGCTCCACAGCCGCCTGATCGTAGCCGATGATCCGCGCCAGCGGTTCTATCCCCAGCTCATCGGCCTTCTCCCGGCTCATCACCACCACCGCGGCGGCCCCATCGGTGATGCCCGGCGAGTTGCCAGCGGTCACCAGGCCATCCTCCTGGAAAGCGGGCCTGAGCCTGGCCAGGGCCTCCAGCGAGGTATCGCGGCGGGGGCACTCGTCGGTGTCGAACAGGATGGGCGGCTTCTTGCGCTGAGGAATCTCCACCGGCACGATCTCCTCCTTGAACTTTCCCTCATCAATAGCCGCGATGGCCTTTTTGTGGCTGTGGTAGGCGAACTCGTCCAATTCCTGGCGGGTGAGGTCGTACTCCTGGGCGATCCACTCGGCCGAGTTGCCCATGTGGTGGTCGGCGAAAGTGCACCACAGCCCGTCGTAGACCATGGCGTCCACGAGCTGGCCGTTGCCCAGGCGGTAGCCAAAGCGGGCCTGGGGCAGGAGGTAAGGCCCCAGGTCCATGCTCTCCATCCCCCCGGCCACGAATATCTCGCCGTCGCCAACCCCGATCATCGCTGCCGCCAGCATCACCGTCTTCAGACCCGAACCGCAGATCTTGTTCACCGTCGTTGCCCCGACGAAGGGAGGGATGCCGGCTTTGATGGCCGCCTGGCGAGCAGGGGCCTGGCCTTGCCCGGCCTGCACCACGTTGCCCATCAGCACCTCAGCGATGTCGGCTGGGTTGACGCCCGCCCGTTCCACCGCAGCCTTGATGGCCACCGCTCCCAGCTCTGAGGCAGGGACGTTGGACAGCGTGCCCTGGAAGCGGCCGATGGGAGTGCGCACCGCGCTGACGATAACCACCTCGCGTTCGTTGTTCATTTAGCTCTCTCCTTGACCAGTATTTAGTATTTAGCTTGTAGTTTGTAGAAGAAGCCTGTCCCCAGCAAGCGCAAGGCCCCGGCAATGAAGAAGACAACCCTGATGTCTAACAAGTTGGGCAGGGAAGTGCCCAGCAGGGGGGCCAGGAAGGCGGCCACGTTGATCAGGGTGGTGTTAATGGCTACGTAGCTGGGGCGTCGCTCCTGCGGACAGACCTCCAACAGAGTGTTGAAGAAAGACAAGTTAAACCCTGCTCCAAAGACGCCGGCGGCGATGGATGGGAGGAGAAGGAACTCGACTCTCGGCGAGAGGCCGGTTAAGACAGGAAAGAGTATCAGGCCCAGGCTGGAGACAAGCAGCACCCAGCGGTTGCCCTTTCGGCTGGCTATCCTCCCCCAATAGAAATAGGTCACTATCGTAACCGCATTCTGCACCGTTGCCAGCAGGCCGATCCAGGTATCGGAGGCGCCCAGGTTCTTTACGCGATAGATGGCGTAGAGAGCCGAGGGCAAATAGAGTCCCCAGTGGAAGACGAAAGCACTGGCGGAAAAGCGCACGAAATCGTGCTGGCTCATTAGCTGTTTCAGGGAGCGGCGCAGGTTGATAGCGAGTGGCGTCTTGTGTCGGGGCCGAGACTCAGTCCCGTTGGCATCAGC
Organism: uncultured Anaerolineae bacterium; assembly: GCA_964400825.1. Classification (GTDB taxonomy): domain Bacteria; phylum Chloroflexota; class Anaerolineae; order VGOG01; family VGOG01; genus CAYNWI01. The sequence goes on from CAYNWI010000009.1 coordinate 6,941, forward strand.
CATCCTGATGCGGCTCACGTAGTACAGGCTGACCAAAGAGGCAACGAAGCCGGCCCCGAAGAGCAGTTGGTAGTTCAGAGGGAAAGGCAGAAGGTCGAGGAGCTTTCCGCTGACGAGCACCGTGACGGTGCTGACGATGGAGACGAGCACGTTGCGGGTGCTGATCACTTGGGCGCGCTTGTCAGCGGGCACCACATCTGCGATCAGGGACGTGAAGGCCAGGCTGGCTATGGCTGTGGGGAAAGTGACGAGGGCCACCAGGCCGACCAGGGCCTCTGGCTGATCAACACGGAACACGAAGGGCATCAGAGCAATGAGCAGATAGCCCAGTCGCTGCAGGAAGCCCGCCAGCACGATGACAGGCAGGCGGCGTCGTTGGCGCTCGATGATTCGCGCCGACGGTATCAGCCAGAAGATGTTGATCAGCGCGGGCAGCGAGACCAGCAGTCCCACCAGGGTATTGGAGGCCCCCAGGCGGATGGCGAACACGCTGACGAAAGTGGACGTGATGCCGCTCAGGACACCCCACCAGGTGACGTCCAGATAAAGATTCCAGTTGTTCTGTTCCTCGACCGTCTCCCGCCGCCGAAACACCTGGCGCCAAAGACGGCGAACGCTTCCCCAAAGAATCGAGGGGGCGCTTCTCATGCCCCTCACCCTGATGGGGAACATCGCCCAGGCCAGGCGATGTTTGAGACGGAAATAAGCTAAGCTGAACTTTGCTCGCAAGTTACCACCACCGGTGTTGTAGTTAGCAAGGTAAGGGAACGGACGTGTCATTGCGAGCGCTTTTTGCGAAGCAATCCCCACTCTGCGATTCGGAGATTGCTTCGGCACAAAAACCGTGCCTCGCAATGACATGATACTTATTGCCTCGTTACTCGTTGCCTCGTTGCTCAGATTCCTCCCAAGCGGCCTTCAGCTTTCGATAAGTGTCGTCCATAAGCTCTGGAATAACGCGGGTGCTTGAAAAGACAGGCATGAAGTTAGTATCCGCCCTCCAGCGGGGGACGATGTGGATGTGGACGTGTCCCTCGATTCCCGCCCCTGCTGCCTTGCCGATGTTGATCCCTACGTTGAAACCATCGGGGTGCATGGCTCGGCGCAGTGCCTCGAGGCTCTTACTCACCATGAGCATCATCTCAGTTAACGCATCTTCATCCAACTGCTCTAGGCTTGGCACGTGCTGATAAGGGATGACCATCAAGTGGCCGTTGTTGTAGGGATAGAGGTTGAGCATCACGTAGCATTTCTTGCCCCGACAGAGGATGTAGTTGGCCTGGTCGTCATCGGCGGCGATTTTATCGCAGAAAATACACCCCTCGCCCTTCTCGCTCAGTATGTATTCCAGACGCCACGGCGACCACAGCCTTTTCATAACCTCTCCCCTTTTTTGAGATTAATGGTGACAAAGAACAAGGCAGGACTTATCCTCCTGCCCTTTGCTTTCGCCCTATAGTTTACCAGAAATCGCCTTTCTAGTCAAAGGCTTGACTTTGCCTCCGTTTTGTGGTAACTTTGACAT
>CAYNWI010000009.1:8565-11520 GCA_964400825.1 uncultured Anaerolineae bacterium
GCGAATTATCGGCTGAAAACGTCAAGCAAGGGTTGAAGACTAAGCTCATCGGTCAGAGCATAGTGTACTATTTCTCTCTCGGCTCGACCAATGACTTGCTGAAGGAGTTGGCCGCCCAGGGCGCGCCAGAAGGTGCGCTGGTCATCGCCGACCAGCAAACGGTGGGGAAGGGGCGGCTGGGCAGGAAGTGGTTGGCCTCGCCAGGCGCCAGCCTTCTCTTATCCCTGCTCTTCCGCCCCGACCTGCCCCCCCGTCAGGCCCCGCGATTGACCATGATCTGTTCCCTGGCCACTGCCGATGCCATCGAAGGGCTCACGGGCCTGCCAGTGGGTCTGAAGTGGCCCAACGACATCTTCATCTGTGGTAAGAAGGCGGGCGGCATCCTGACGGAATCGGGGACGACGGGTGGACACCTCAACTACGTCGTGGTGGGCATGGGACTGAACGTCAACCTGGCTGTATCTACCCTGCCAGAGTTGAGAGGTATGGCGACCAGCCTTTCTCAAGAGCTGGGTCGGGAGGTTTCGCGGCTGGAGTTGTTGTGGAAAATCCTGGCGGGGATCGAGGCCAGGTACGAGTCCCTGAAGAGGGGGGAATCGCCCCACGCGGAGTGGGCGGCCCGCCTCATCAACCTGGGCCGTCAGGTGCAGGCGACCATGCCTCAGGGGACGCTGGTGGGCTGGGCCGAGGGAGTGGACGCCGACGGAGCTCTAATCCTGCGCACTCCCGCCGGCCAACGGAGGCGGATATTGGCCGGGGATGTGACCTTGCGAAGCTCAGTGCCGCGCTGATGAAGTTTGAGAAATCAACCAGGAAACTTGCTCGGATCATTTGAATAGAGTATAATTAGTCTGGTCAGGCCGAGGCCACTGAAGGTCATCTGCCAGGCTGGATGATGCTCATTGGCCTGGGTCTGATGGCGACGGTCACAGCGACATATCAACGAGGAGGTTACGATTATTCATGAGGGAAGAGAGAAGTGTAATGGGAAAGCTTTGTCTGCTATTGCTTCTCCTGGCCTTGCTTGCTGGTTGCAGCAGCAAGTCTGTTTTGGAAGAAGGGCAGGGGGATCCAGATATGGCCTTCATTCCTGCGGGGGAATTCATCATGGGCAACGATAGGGGCGGCGATGACGAGAAGCCCGAACGGGAGGTCTTCCTCGATGCGTTCTACATTGATAAGTACGAGGTAACCAACGCCCAGTACAAAGAGTGTGTGGATGCCGGGACTTGCAATCCTCCAGCGCATACATCGTCCCCCGACCGGCTTTCATACTACGACAATCCAGAGTTTGACAATTACCCCGTTATCTGGGTCACCTGGGACGATGCGCAGACTTATTGCCAGTGGAGAGGCAAGCGGCTGCCGACTGAGGCGGAGTGGGAGAAGGCGGCGCGGGGGACTGATGGACGCCTCTGGCCCTGGGGTAACAGCGAGCCCGATGGGAGCAAATTAAACCTGTGCGACGTGAATTGCACGTACGAATGGAAGGAATCGCAAATTGATGATGGCTACCTGGGCACAGCTCCTGTCGGGAGCTTCGAGGCGGGTAAAAGTCCCTACGGTGTCTACAACATGGCGGGGAATGTTCGCGAGTGGGTGGCTGATTGGTTTGCCCCTGACTACTACGTAAATGCTCCCGACCGCAATCCTACAGGGCCGAGTTCTGGTATTGGCAGGGTGTTGCGGGGCGGCTCATGGCGCAGTGACATACCCGTTGCCTTCAGTACTTACCGCCTCTGGTACAGCCCTGAAGTCAAGGACGAATACGTAGGATTCCGTTGCGCCAGGTAGAAGCAGGTCGGGTGCAACGCACTTTTTGCTCAGATAAGGCAGGAAACTCGCATCAAACTGCTTGAAATCATAGCTCTTTGAAAGTCAGTCGAAGTGCGTTGCACCTTAAAGAGAGCCCGGAAATCGAAGCGCCGGGCTCTCTTTGACTAGAGGCCGTTTTGTTGGTATAATCAGGTTCAGCAGATCTGGGATTTCCAGCAGAGGTGGCTCCCGTGCTTGTCCTGGGCGCAGCCGAAGGGCCGCCGCTCCGTGGGCGTGGGGGCCCGCTCTGCTTCAGAATCTGGATCCACCGAAATTTTAGGAAGAGGGAGATAGAAATCATGGATCCCATCGCTTTGCGTTTAGGCCCTTTGGCTGTACATTGGTACGGCATCATCATCGTAGTGGCTACCCTGGTCGGCGCTTACGTGGCCAGTCTGGAGGCCAGGCGGCGTGGCCAGGACCCCGATCACGTATGGAACGCCTTGCTCCTCTGCCTGATCCTCGGCATCATCGGAGCCCGGCTGTACCACGTCTTCTCCAGTCCACAGGGCGGGATGTTGGGTTGGGATTACTACCGGCAGCACCCCATCGCCATCCTGCAGATTTGGCACGGTGGCCTGGCCATCTACGGGGCCGTGGTTGGTGGTATCCTGGCCGTGTACATCTACGCTCGCCTAAACAAGCTGAGCTTCTTGCAATGGGTGGACATTGGCACGCCGGGCCTCATCCTGGCCCAAGTCATCGGACGCTGGGGCAACTTCATCAACCAGGAGCTTTATGGCTACCCTACCAACTTGCCCTGGGGCATCACCATAGCCCCCGCCTATCGCATCCCTCCCTACAATGATCTGACCGTGTATCCGGCTGACACCCGCTTCCACCCCGCCTTTCTCTACGAGTCGCTGTGGAACTTGCTGGGCTTTCTCCTGTTGATGTACGTGGCCCGTCGTTACTCTGATCGTCTGCTAGACGGTGATATACTCTGCCTGTATGCCATCTGGTACCCGGTGGGGCGGGTTTTCGTCGAGGCTTTGCGCCCGGATGCCTGGTTAATTCGCGGCATCGCGGCTGCTCAGATCTTCGCGGTGATAGCCATTGTGGTCTCAGGTGCTATAATCCTCTATCGGCATCGGCGAGGTCGCCCGACGGCCGAGTTGCTACCTCCGGCGGAAGAAGAGC
>CAYNWI010000009.1:11620-17108 GCA_964400825.1 uncultured Anaerolineae bacterium
TTGTCCAGACTCCGGGAGAAAGAGATCCGTGACTATGGCTCAAGAGAGGATTCTGGTTGTTGATAGTGACCCCGATGTCCTTGAGCTTTGCTTGCGAAGCTTGAGGGCAGAAGGTTACATGGTGGAGGGAGCAACCAGCAGCCACCGGGCCATCGAGATGGCCAGGAAGGAGCAATTCGACCTTCTCCTGGTGGATATTATGTGGTATCCTGAGGCTGGCGAAGGGACGCCTGACCTGAGCGGGCTGGAGGTATATCAGACCATCAAAGAGTTCACTCCGGAGATGGTCGGAGTCGTTATCACAGGTTCCAAGAGTACTACTGAGGAAATCATCAAGGCCCTCCAATTGGGCTTTGATGATTTTGTCGTTGAACCCTTCACCCCGGACTGGTTAGGCTCAACCGTAGCCAAGGCTTTGGATAAGAGGCGGCTGGAGAGAGAGAACGTCCGCCTGCGGACGCTGATGCCCCTGTTCGAGCTGAGCAAGGCCTTTCTGACGACTCTGGACCTGAACAGCTTGTTGGATCAGGTAGTGCAGACGGGCTTGCAAGAAACCAAAGCTAACAGAGCTTCTCTGATGCTGCTGGAGGGGCGAGAGCTGGTGGTCAAGGCCTCCGCCGGCCTTCCCTCGGAAATCGTCGCTACGGCCAGGGAGAAAGTCGGCCAGGGGATTGCTGGCTGGGTCGCAGATAGAGGGGAGGCCCTGCTATTGGCCGATGGGGCGTCGCTGAACCCTCAGATCAGGGAGGTGATGATCAGGGAAGAAATCACCTCTGCCCTTTGCGTGCCGCTCTTGCTCAAGGACAAAGTTATCGGGGTGCTCAACATCAGCAAGCTGGAAGAAGGGCCGTCCTTTACCCAGGGCGATCTGGAGTTTGTCTCCATCCTGGGGAGTGAGGCTGCCATCGCCATCGAGAATGCCAGGCTCTACCGGGAGGCCATCGAGGAGAAGAGGAAAACGGAAACCGTTCTGGAAGGGACCTTCGATGGCCTGATAGTCACTGACAACGACATGAGGATAACTAGCTTCAATACGGAGGCAGAAACTATCACCGGGCACGCCGCCAGCCAGGTGCTGGGCAGGCGCTTGACTGAAGTTCTCGGGGCGGAGATCGGGGGGCAAGAGAGCCCTCTGCGTATGGCGATGGAAGCGGGCCAACGAGTTTCCCCTATCGAGACGACCATTCCCGGCAGATTGGGTGTGCGGGATGTTCTGGAGGGAGTTACTCCGCTCCACGATGCCAGAGGCGAGGTCTTTGGCTATCTGCTCAGCTTTGCCGACATCACCCGTTTGAAAGAGGTGGATCGCCTCAAGTCCAGCATCGTGGCCAACGTCTCCCACGAACTGCGCGCTCCCTTAGCTTCCATCAAAGCCTATACCGAGCTCCTGCTGGACGAGTTGGAGGGCGATGATCGTGACCTGCGCCAGCGCTTTCTAAAGGTCATTGATCGAGAGACCGATCGGCTCACCGGACTGATCGGCGACCTCCTCGACCTCTCGCGGCTGGAAGCGGAGCAGTTTGTGATGAAAAAAGAGCCCTTACTCATGGGTGAGATAGTTGCCGACATCTTTGGTCTGTTCGACATCCAGGCCCGGGAAAGGGCAATCTCCCTTTATGCCGATGTCCAGCCTGATTTGCCTCCGATCCTGGCCGACAGGGAATTGGTGACCATGCTGATCAAGAACCTGGTGGGCAACGCCATCAAGTTCAGTCATGATGGGGGACGGGTGGATGTGGTGGCGCGGGAAGCTTGTCCTGAGTTTAATCGAAGGAAAGGTGCCAACCTCATCCTCAGCGTGATTGACCAGGGGGTGGGCATCCCCGCCGACGACCTGCCCCATATCTTCGAGAAATTCTATCGGGTGTGGTCAACGACGGAATCGGGCATCGAGGGGGTGGGCCTGGGCCTGGTGCTGGCCAAAGAAGCCGCTGAAGCTCATGGAGGCCAGATCGAGGTGGAGAGCGAACTGGGTGTGGGCAGCCGCTTCATCGTGACCTTGCCGATCAGGGAGCAAGCTGATGAGTGATAGAAAAGGCAAGTTGTTGATCATAGACGATGATGGGAAGTTGGTCGAGGCCATTGAGTTGTACTTGAGCAGGGCGGGCTATGACATCGTCACCGCCGCCGATGGGCTCCAGGGAATGCAGCGAATGTACAGCCAGCGACCGGACCTGATCATCCTGGACGTAATGATGCCCACGATGGATGGTTGGGAGACCTGCCGCCGCATTCGAGAGATTTCCGACGTGCCTGTCATCATGCTCACCGCCAGGGGGCAAGAAACTGACAGGGTGATGGGGCTGAAGCTGGGTGCGGACGATTACGTGGCCAAGCCCTTTAGCCTGAAGGAACTGGAGGCCCGGGTGGAGGCCGTTCTGCGCCGGACCAGGTTACCCCCTCCCGACCAGGGACGCATCCTGTACGCCGATGACAAACTGGTGATAGATTCGGAGAGGTTAGAGGTCAGCAAGGGAGGGGAGTGGGTGCAGTTGACCGCCACCGAGCAACGGCTGCTCTTTTACCTGGCTGAGAATGCTGGCCGGATACTGGCGAATGAGCAGATACTGGAAGCGGTCTGGGGTAGGGAATACGTGAACGAGGCGGACTACGTGAAGCTGTACATCTGGCGGCTGCGTCAGAAAATAGAGGAAGATCCCCGCCAACCCCAGTACATCCTCACTGAGCGGGGGATCGGCTACCGTTTCGCGAAAGGGCAGTAGAAACCGGAGTAAGCGTCTAGCGAGTAGCACATTTCCCCTCCCTCGGAGGGAGCGGCTAGGGGAGGGTGGGCCTTCTGTCGCAGAATCCACCCCCTCCCGGCCTCCCCCTGCGATGGGGAGGAGTTTTGTTTATTTTTCCTGGGCCTCCAATTGAGTGATCAAATCGTCCAGGCCGGGCCTTTCCTCCTCCGGGGCCAGGTCTCTGGCCATCTGCGCTTCCTCAAGAGCTTCGTCGAGGCGGCCCAACTGCGGATAGACCGTGGCCAGGCCCTTGTGGCCCTCATAACTATCAGGGGCTTTCTCGTTAGCTTGCTGGTAGGCTTCTGCAGCCTGGCTGAACTTGCCCAAGTCAGCATAAATCTCTCCCAGACGAAGATAAGTGCGGAATATGGTGTCCTTGAGCAGATGTTCATGGTTCACAGGACTTAGAGCTACTGCTTGCTGGTAGTATGCCAGAGCCACCTCCAATTTCTCAGCCCTCTGCCCCAGATCAGAGGTCAGGCGGCCCCAGTTCCAATAGACGTGTCCCAACCTGGTTATGATGTCAGGATCGAGGGGGCTCATCTGTTGGGCATGCTCCAGGGCCTCAAGACTTTCCTCGAACAAGTCATCCCTTTGCTCGGCGTCCGAAGTGACTACCGCTTTCAGCCCATAGGCCCAGCCCAAAGAGGCGTAATACTGGTCCCAGCGAGGGGCCAATTTGATAGCCTGACGGTAAATGGCTATGGCTTTATCTACCTCCCCTGTTTCCTCCGAGGATAGGCCAAACTTGTAGTAGATATCCGCTTGGGCGGCCTTCAGATTGGTGTTGAGGATCAACAAAAAGCTCAAAATCCAAACTCCCAAGCTCAAAATCCAGAATCTAAGGTTCGGGGTTTGAAGTTTGGAGTTCGATTTGCTACTGATCATCAGGGCAATTGCTACCGCGAAAATAACTAAGAAAAAGTAGGCGTAGTAGACAGATGTAGCTCTTTCAACGCCAGCGCCTGGCAATATTATAGCAGCATGAACGACCACAAAAGGGAGGAAGCAAAGCAGGCTGCCCAGGATGTAGGTTCGGAAATTCGAAATTCGAAATTCGAAATTCGAAATTAAAACTGGTATGCCGCCGAACAGCCAGGTCGCAAATAGGAGGCCGAAGATGACGGGGCCATCGGCTCTCAGATCGAACTGATGAGTGATTAGATCGAAGCTGGTGGTCGCCAGGATCAGACCAACCAGGAGAGAATGGGCAAGAAGCTCAAGATTTGGAAGTTTGAAGTTTGAGGTTTGAAGTTTACCACGTCTTCTCCGCCGTCCGCGCGAACTATCGGGAGGCGAGGTCTCTGCTGCGGCTTCAGGCGAAGGTTCCTCTTGCCAGTGGCGGCCGATGATAACCAACAAGGCCGCGTAGAGCCAGAAGTAAGTGCGAGTGGCAGTGACGGCGATGCCGAACTGGATTTCGACGAAGTGGGCTACCAGGGCCGAGAGCAGGATGATCAACAGGATTTGGAGGTTGGAGGTTGGAAGTTGGAAGTTGGATACTTCGCCTGGGCCCTTCGTCATGCTCAGGGGGGACCTCAGTACAAGCGTTGGACTTTGACGGAAGAGAGCTGTCAGCAGGTATATGACCAGGGCCAGCAAAATGCCGGCGGGTATCCCCATCCCGGCCCATCTTAGCGTCCCCTCCACAAGCCAGGAGAGCAGTACACCTGAGAACCCGCCCGCCAGCAGTGTAGCTACGAAGAAAGTGCGCTGGCGGGGATTCGCTATCAGCCCCAGCCACTTAAGGCCGTAGTAGAAGATGCTGCCAAAGAGGACGAGATAGACTGCCAGCCCGATGAGGCCGCCTGTTACCCAGGCGTCGAGGGTCTCATTGTGACAGCGATCGGCTACGTGTTTGTATTCCATCAGGTCTGCCCAGTCAGGATGCGCATAAGGATAGAAGATGAGGCCCATCGTCTCTGGGCCATAACCAATGACGGCCCGGATCCTGTCAGCCGTGATTATATTGGCTACTCCGTACCAGATCAGGCTTCTGTCTTCCATGATGTCCCTGGAGATATCGTCCAACCGCTCGACATAGGGGATCCCTTGGGGAAGCGCCAGGGGGCTGTCGGGGAGGTTCAAGATAGCCAGGACAGCGAGCAAAACGATGAACAGGCTGACAGTCGCCAGCGCCAATCCCTTCTGTCCTCTTAGTACAGCCCACAACAGGAAGAAGAACAGGGCTCCGACCATAAAGCCCATCCAGGGCCCGCGGCTCTGGGTGAACACCAGGCAGCTCAACTGCAGGATCAGAAGGAGGAGATAACATCCAAACTCCAATTTCCAATTTCCAACTTCCAACTTTGGGGGGAAGGGGGGCGGGGAGAAATGGCGAATGAGCTGCCACACGGTCAGGGGAACAACCATGATCAGATAGGCGCCTGTTAAAATGGGGTTGCCCAAGGTAGATTCGACGCGAGTGGCGCCTCCCCTGATCCAAACTAAGGGGTCCACCTGGTAATGCTGCATGATCCCGTAGAGAGAGATGGGCACACTGGTGAGCAGGATGACTGTGATCAGTCGCTCCAACTGCTGGCGGGTGCGCAGGGTCTCCAGCGTCGAGAAGAAGATCACTATGTAGCAGAGGATGACATAGAGACCTTGCCGTCGCTGATAAGAACCCCAGAAGCTGACTCGGGGGTCTATGGAGGTGATAGTGGTCAGGATGTAGGTCGCAACTAAAAGCAAGCTCGGGAGGAGCAGTGGGTTTCTAGATATTAGATATTGGATATTGGATA
>CAYNWI010000010.1:0-16805 GCA_964400825.1 uncultured Anaerolineae bacterium
TGCCGCGTAGTAGGTGGTATGGTCAAAGGACAATAGCTCGCTCTCGTAGTCAACGAGACCGAACTCTTGAACTAGCCTGACTTTGGCCTCCTCCAGCAACTCCCCGCTGGCTGTGAAGATGCTGGCTATCAGTTTAACCGGCAAAGGTTCCTTAATCTTCCCCATTTCTAATTTCCATCTTCTCCAGAATAGCCTCCAGCTTGGGCAAACTGGCCTTGGTCAACGGGTCGGGCGGCAGAAACGGACAAGGCCTGGCTTCGCGGATGGAGACCTCGAAGGTGCCAATGCGCCGCGCCAGGGCGGTGATCTCCGTCTTGTCCAGGCCTATGAGAGGGCGCAGGATCGGCTTTTCGACGCCGTAGGAGATGACCTCCAGATTATCCAGGGTCTGGCTGGCCACCTGGCCCAGTGAGTCCCCCGTGACCAGGGCCTTGGCCTTGTGCTGGTCGGCGATCTGGCAGGCCTTTTGGAGCAGGGCCCGCTTGCAGAAGATGCAGGTCCAGCGCTCAGCGCCGATGCGTCGGAGCTTCTCGTAGGTCTCGCCGAAGACCTCCTGGTGATCCAGCACGACGGGGCGGATGTCCCAGCCGTAGGCGTAACGAGACAGGACTTCGCAGTTGTCCATGAACTTCGCCAGCTCCACCTCGCTCTGGCGAAAGTGAACGGGAATCACCCCGCACCCCCGCCTCATGATCAGCCAGGCGGCCACGGGCGAGTCAATGCCGCCGGACATCAGCGCCACCGCCCGGCCCTCGGTGCCCAACGGCAATCCTCCAGGCCCGGCCACCGTCTGGCCGAAGACCAGCGCGTGGTCCCGCCGCACCTCCACCCCGATGGTCAGGTCAGCCTCGTCGGAGAGGTCAACCCGCGCCCCGCTCGCCTCGTGGACGTGAGCGCCGACCAGGCGGTTGATCTCAGGCGAGGTCAGGGGGAAAGCCTTGTCGGCCCGTCGGCTCTGCATCCGAAAAGATCGCTTCTCGCCCAGGCCAGCTCTCTGGGCTACTCGCAGCGCCTCTGCCTTGATGGCCCCGATGTCAGCCGGCACCTCCTGGGCCGGGCTCAGCGAAACCACGCCGAAGACGTCCCGCAGCTTCTCGCCCGCCCGTTCCACGTCCTCGACCTGCACGTAGACCCGCTGGCCGACGCTGCGCACCTCGCCCGTGATGTCATGCTGTTTCAGGCAGTCCCTGATGTTCTGGCGCAATCGCTTGACGAAATACCCTCTGTTCTTGCCTTTCAAGCCGATCTCGCCGTAGCGGATCACGATCAGACTCACGACCTGTCCTTTCCTGCTCTTTCCCGTATCATAGCACATAAAACCCTGGACGTCAATTAGAGCAGGATTTTCAGAATTTACGGATCAGGATAATCCGTGAATTCCGTGAATCCTGCTCTAAACCAGAAACGGGGCTGAGATTGTATCTCAACCCCGTTTTTAACCATGGATTCCCTACGCCGCTGCCTCCCGCCTCCGCAGGCGGCGGAAAAACTGGCCCACCTCGCCCTTCTCCCAAACGACCAGCAGCGGTACGGCGGTGAAGATGGACGAATAGGTGCCGCTGATCATCCCCACTAGCAACGTGGCAATGAACTGCTTCACGGTGGCTCCGCCGAACAGGAGGATGGCGACCATCACGAAGATGGCGTTGAGCTGGGTGGCCATGGAACGGTGGATGGTCTCCAGGATGCTGCGGTTGACTATCATCTCGAAGGATTCACCCCGCCGCTTGGGAATGTTCTCGCGGATGCGGTCGAAGACCACGATGGTATCTTGCACCGAGAAGCCGATGACGGTGAGGATGGCGGTCAGGAAAAGGGCGTCCACCTGCCAGCCACGGAAGAGGCCAAAGATGGCGAAAAAGCCCGTGGCTACCAAGACGTCATGGACAAGGGACACAGTAGCACAGGTGCCATAGCGGAAGGCATTGGGCACCTTTCGAAAGGCCACGACAATGAAGCCCAAGATGACTATGGAGGCCGTTACCACGGCCATGGTTGCCGCCCTGGTCACCTCACTGCCGATGGTAGGCCCCACAGATTCGAATCGTAGCTCCTCCAGCGGTCCGTATGTATCCTCCAGCTCGGATTCGATCTCTGTCTTGACCTCCGCTTCAAGGAAATCGGAGCGAATGAGGACAGTTCGCGCATCGGTTGTGGTCTGCACCATTGTATCAGCATAGCCTCTGTCTACGAAGACCTGACGCACCTCCTCCGGCTGAACGGGCTGCTCGAACTTCAATTCCAGGAAAGTACCCCCTGTGAAATCCACGCTCAGACGCACCGGCGTGCCATACTGGACGGTGGAGTAGATCATGGCTATCAAACCAGGCACAATGACCATGGCCGAGATAAGAAAGTACCAATACCGTTTCTGTATTATATTGAACATGAAGCCTCCATTCCTAGCACCGACAATTGTGATTTCAGTGGATGCCTAAAAGCCACTTGCGATCTCGTATCCACTCACCGAATACATCGAAGACGAAGCGGACGAAAGTGCGAGTGACGGTGACGGCGGTGAACATGCTGATCACCACGCCGATGAACAGGGTGATGGCAAAACCCTTGACCATGCTGGCCCCAAAACTTGACCCAAACCAGTAGAGTATGACACAGGTGATGATGGTAGAGAGGTTCGAGTCGCGGATGGAAGTCCAGGCCCGGTCGAAGCCGGCGTTGATGGCCGCTGCCAGGCTGCGCCCCCAACGCAACTCCTCCTTCATGCGCTCGAAGATCAGGATGTTGGCATCAACGGCCATGCCCGTGGAGAGGAGAAAACCGGTGATACCGGGCAGGGTCAAAGTGACCGGGATCAACTTGAACAGCGCGAAGTTTAGCAAGGCGTAGATGATAAGCGCCAGGTCGGCCAAAAAGCCGGGCAAGCGATAGTAGATCAGCATGAAAAAGAGGATAGCGCCCAGACCTATGACCCCGGCCCTGACGCTCTTCTGCACGGAGTCCTGCCCCAGGGTCGGGCCGACGGAGCGGGCTGTCTCCACCCGCAGGGGAACTGGCAAGGCGCCGTACTTCAACTGGATGGCCAGACTTCGCGCTTCCTCCAAAGTGAACTCGCCCGTAATCCGAGCGCTGCCGTCAGGGATGGCGGAATTAATCCGGGGGCAAGAGATGACTCGCTTGTCCAGAACAATACACAGGAACCTGCCCACGTTCTGCTTGGTGAAATCTGCGAAAACCCCAGTCCCAGCGGGCTTCAGGGCGAACTGAATCTCCGGCTTACCATACTGATCCAAGGCGACATTGACTGTATCCAACTCCTTGCCCGTCATCACGGTGTTGTAAATCTGTTCGGGAGTAACCGGAACTGTAGGAGTGACAGTTGCCGTTTCCGTGATCTCCTCCGTAGGGGCGACCGCGCCGCCGAAAGTGGTGGCGACTACTGTATCCGGCGGCAAGAAGGTGCTGCCCGCGTCCACAAACTCCAGGAGCCCCGTCTCACGGATGGTGGCAATCGCCAGCTCAGGATCTTTCACCCCAGGCAGTTCGACGATGATCCGCCGCTCGCCCTGCGATTGGACCAGAGGCTCGGCCACGCCCAGGGCATCAACGCGGTTCTTGACGATGACCTTGGCGGCATCCATAGCGCCGGCCTCGATCTCCTGGCCCTCCGGCAGGTCCGCCTCCAGGAGCACCTGCATCCCGCCCTGGAGGTCCAGCCCCTGGTGAACCCTGATGTCTTTATCGAAGTTGATGGGGCCCAGGTGAATGTGAAGGCCTGGGTTGGTCGGCAGGTCCACCCAGACGGCCGCCAGGGCCAGGATTATAACCACTATCAATAAGCCAACGTTTCTGTCTCTCAAATCTGACTCTCCTCCCTTGCGATGAACTCAAGCTGTGGTAGCAAACGAAACAGATTATAGTCCATTACCTCTCATCTGTCAAACAGCCAATTCCCCTACATCCTCCCCCTCGCAGGGGGAGGATGGGTGGGGGTGGATTCTTCTCTCAAGAAATCAAGCGCCCTCTCCAGGACTCCCTCTTCGCTCAACTCGTCAGTTTGAATGTAAAGATCGCAGTGCTGGCGGGCATGGGAGAGGCGGCGGTTCAGTTTGGCCAGGTACTCTTCGTTCCAGTCGGCGGGGCGTCGCTCGGCGATGGTCGCGAGGCTGGCGTCCAGATAAATGAGGACATCTGGCTGGGAGACCTTCTGCCACATCATTGGCACGTAGGAGTGCTCCTGAACACACTCGCGAGCCTCGTAGCCCCGCTTTTGCAGGCGCTCGACCAGAGCTGTCTTTCCAGAGGCACAAGGGCCTACCACAGCAACGCGCATCGGCCACCTTTGGGCCTATTGCCCCGCAAGCCACCCCTTGTGAACAAGGGGCAGGTTAAGAGTAAAAAGAGACGTAACAGTGCGCGCCCACACCCCGTCAATGGTGCCAGCGTAGAGCACCTGGCAGTCGTCTTCACCCTCAGGAGTAAAAAGGGTCAGCGAATAGACCAGGCCAGCGCCGTCTATCAGGCCGGCCATTTCGTGCCAATTGTGGCCACCATCTTGACTGGCCCAGACACCACTCCCGAATGTCGCCGCATATACGAACTCAGGTTTGCGCGGGTTGATGGCGATGGCTAAGACATCGTACCCGACTAAGCCATTTACAGGCCACGAGGCCCCGCCATCGGTGCTCTTAAAAATACCGTGGGATTGGGTGCCAGCATAGACGATCTCGCCGTCGCCGGGCTGGAGGGCCAGGGCACGAACAGTCATTGAGGACAGACCACGAGGCGTCCAGCCGATGCCGCCATCGGTCGTCTTATAGACCCCCTTTTCCTTCGTGCCCACGTAAGCGGTTCTGCTGTCCTGAGGATCAACGGCCAGAGCGTAGAACTTGTCCGTGCCAATCTCAGTGCCTCCAGCAAGGTCCCACCTTGTCCCGTCGGTGCTAATGTAGATTCCCCCCCCAGCACCGGCGTAGGCATAGATGGGATCGGCCGTGGAGGTGACGGCCAGGGACCAGACATCCTGGCCCGCCAGGCCCGTTGTGTACGTCCAACTGTCGAAACCATTGTCACTCCTCAAAACGCCACTTCCAATGGCCCCTGCATAGACAACGTTAGCAGGACTGGCGGGATCAATGGCCAAGGAAGCGATTTGGAGAGGAGCCATCAAAGACGTGAAACTCCATGAATTAGATCCGCTGGGCGAGCGATAGACCCCATCCCCCCACAGGCCCGCATAGACCGTGGGACTCCCTGGATAGCTCGCCAGGGAGTAGATAACGTGATCATCTGTGCCTCCGCCCTGCTCCCACGATGCAGAAACGCCATCGGGTGAGGCGTACACTCTGCCTGCGGCCATCCCCACGGAGTCTGTCACCACCCGGCCTGCCGACGCGACAAAGACGACAGCGAAAATCACCAAAGCCAGCGCCAGTTTCATTCGTCCCACTTTTTCAGCTCCCTTCTCTGCTTCCTATCGTTTGAACCAAAAACTCTGAGCAAAGCGATCTACCCAATTACCGTCGGTGTCGGGCTGGGCGTAGGCGTGATGGTCGGAGTAGAGGTGCTCGTCGGCGTCGAGGTGGGCAGAGGAGTAGGCGTCGGGACTTCGTCAAAAATGACCCTTAGTTCGTAGGCCTTGCTAGGATCGAAGCGACTTTGGATACTATACACTTTCACGTAGTACCTCCCTGTTTGTGCAGGACCATGGGTAATAGTGATCGTCTCTTCGCCGACCTGGTTCGCCCCCGCGACCAGGCGGTTGTAATCAGCGTCGTAGAGATCGAGACCATAAGTCACATTGTCAGGGTCAGGGACCGTCAGCTTCGCCGTGATAGGGTTCGAAGTCTGAGCATTGAACCCGAAATAATCCAGGTCGGAACTCGTGCCGATAGCGGCAAAGTACGTCTCACCAGAGATTATCGGATACGCGGTCGAGAAGGAGTTGTTGGATTCATAGAGATCCCAGAATGGGGTAGGCGATGGCGTAGTGGTGACGGTAGGCGTGGGAGTGGGCGTCGGGGTGATGGTCGGCGTCGGGGTGATGCTCGGCGTGGTGGTGGGCGTGGGCACGATCTCCTTGACGGTGATCTGGTAGGTCTTGTCTGGGCCATGCTGATAGCGGTTGTCAATGGACACCAGAGCAGTGCCATCCACGTCGGCCTGGAAAAGTATGTCCGAAGCCAGGTCCCCCGGCACGACGTCGTCGTTGGCACAATTGGGGGGCTCACAGTGGCGAGCGATTTGCGGCACCAGGCCAACAGAAATCATCGTATCCACGCCCATGGCCAGATCGTGGGTGTAGACGCGGTACCACCGCTCCTTTTTGACCGGGAACCATACCAGGTCGAAATCGCCCTCAGGACAGAAGCTGTGGATCTGGGTCTCGCCCAGGGCCATAGCTTTTTGCTGTCCCACGATGTCGTCAGGCTCATACTGATCTCTGCACCCCGGATCCAGTGGCGTAGGCCCTGGGGGCGGCGTGTTCGTCGCCGTCGGTGGTGGGGGGAGCGTTGCGGTTGGCGGCGGGGTGTCCGTCGGCGGCACGGGAGTGGCTGTGGCGACAGGCGTCTCAGGCGTGAACGTAGCGGTGGGTGGCGCCAGCGTGGGCGTAGCAGTGGGCACCTCAGGCACGGGCGTGGCGGTGGGCACCTCGGTCGGCACCTCGGTCGGTACCTCGGTCGGCGTGGGTGTGCCGGTGGCCGCGGCGGAGATGATTATGGGTGGCCCCTCTGCGGGAGAGACATCATCCCGACACGTCAAACAGGCCGTGCTCTCTTTCAGCTTGATGAGATCCACCTGCTCGGCGGGAATCTCGTACACACTGGGCTGCCACCTCCCCTCGACTTCGCTGGTCTGGTAAGGATAGAACACGTAGTAATTGCCATCCCTGGTCAGCAGGAGCCGCAAGCAAAACTGCCCTTCTGTTTCCCCAGTCTGTAGAGGGGATGTTGCCAGCAACCCCTTCTCGTAGAGGCTGATTGGAGTAAGGGAGCCTCCGTCGCACATGCCCTCCTGAGCATGCAGCCTCCCAGCCTGGGTCAGAAAGGTAGGAATGGCGATGAGAATGATTACCACTGCCAGCGCACCCAAACGCCGTTCCCAGGGTGTCAGGGGATGGAACCGGCCCAAAATGCGAACCCTATTCAGGAAAGCCAGGACATCCTCCAGCCAGGAAAACGGGGACTCCACCTTCTGCAGCCCCTGGCAGAAAAGCCGGTAGAGAATCCACAAGGGAACCAGAAAGACGGCCAAGAAAGCGATCAAGAGTGTTTTCCCGACGATGGATGAGGTGTCGAGGAATACTCGCAGGACTCGGAAGCCTTCCCCCGTTGGGACCCCCTCCCCGATGAACCAGCCGCCCAGGGAGATGAGGCGGGGGAAGACCAGTGCCAAACCCGCCAGACAGACCAACAGCAGTGCTACGATGGCACCGCGGCGGATCCAAGAAGTCCCTGACTCCGGGACGACGCGGTTGCCCAGATAGGCAAACACCAGGAATATGAAGGCGATGATACCCACCATCAAAAGGACGTAGAGGAAGAGCAAGAGCAGCGTCAGGAGGAATCCCAGGCTAAGCCCAAGCACCCGTCCACCTCCCAGGAGGTAATCCAGGGAAAACAAGTTGAGATCGAAGCCCCAGGAGAGGCCGAACTCGTCGAAGTAGGAGGCTTTGTAGAGCCATCCCCAGACGCAGACCAGGTCTGCCAGAGCCAGGGCGAAGATCACGACGGCCAGGGTGGTCAGTATTCTCGACCTCCCTTGAGGGGAAATGAGAAGGGGCTCCTCTTCTCTCTCTCCCTCGGTCAGCTCCATTACCACGAGATCACTCCCTGCCAGGTCAGTACCCTCCATCTTGGCACCATCGAGCTTCGCCCCCTGCAGATTGGCATTCCTGATGTCTGTCCACCGCAGGTCCGCGTGGGAAAGATCAGCCCAGCGAAGATCAGCCCCCTGCAGGACAGTCCGAGAGAGGTCTGCCCCCCGCAGATTCGCCCCCCGCAGATCGGCTTTCCGAAGGTCGGCCCTGGCCAAGATGACGCCGTGCAGATCAACCCCGCTGAGGTCAATCCCCGCCAGGTGCTGGCCCGATAGATCCAGACCCTCCGGGCCGCCCTCTTCTGCAATCCGCTTTAGCACAGCCTCTTTTTTTAATCCCATGTTTCTCTCTTTTCAGGGCGTTACCCCGCCCGTGTGGTAAGTCTATTATGTCACTTTTTGTCCAATTTGTCAATTGGGAAGCTAAGCGTCATCCGCCGCACATTGTCCTCCCGTGCCCTGGGCACGATGGCTATCACCAGGACGCTTATGTCATCCGATGGCCGCCCCCGATCCAGCTCTACCGCTCGTTCCAGGATAGCGTCGGCCATAGCCTGAGCATCCATTTTCCCGCCGGCCAGGAAATCAGTGACCAGTTGTACCATATCCAGCCGCTCCCCATAGCGATCTCCAGCCGACAGTACCCCGTCGGTGAAAACGACCAGCCAGGTGTGAGGGGCAATGGGCAGTTCGGTGATGACCGGCTTGGTCCCAGGGTAGATGCCCACCGGCTGGCTGGGCGCATCCAAAGCCCGTGCCCCGTGATGATCGGCGACGATGACCGGGCAGTGGCTATTCCGTGAGATGACCACGGTTTTGGTGACCAAATCCACCGAGACGATATTCAGCGTGGCCAAGACCTTGCCTCCACGATTGGCATAGAGATAATCGTGGGCTGCCCGGGCTGCCGCGCCATCTCGAACCCCTTCGGCCAGGAGCGAGATGGCCTTGCGGGCCACCAGGTTGCTGACGACCTTGGCAGCTTTGCCTGAGCGTTGCCCGTCGGCCAGCACCAGCGAGAGCCCGCCGTGGGGCCGCTCGATCATCTCCAGGGTATCGCCGCTTTCGCTGGTGGCGTATTTGTGCACTTTGGCGACGGCTGCTTGTATTTCCATATCCTGGTGTATTATAACCCAGTCCTGAATTTAGGTCAAAATTGAGCAAAGCGCCATGAAATCGCTCGTGTCACATCTCTACTCAGCCAAATACCATCTGTTTCCCTGAGTCAACAGTTCTTCCACCAGAGCCAGCGCTTCCTCCTTCGTCCCCACCTCACCCTCCGCCTGCGCCTCCCTCACCGCCTCCAGAAGCTCGCCGATGCGCGGCCCCTCCTCCAGACCAAACTCCTCCATCAGGTCGTGGCCGTTGATCAGCCTGGGCGGGGCGATGACCTGCTGATGGCGTTCATAATAATCAGCCAGCATCGAGGCTACGAACTTCACTCGCCTCCGCCAGCGGGCCATCCTGAGCTCGGGACCCCAGGTCGCCAGGTGATCGGCCAAACAGAGAAGCAGGGTATCCAAGCCGGCATCACCCGTGTCGCGGAAGAAGCAGTAGACGGCCCGCCTGGTGACCACTTCCTCCCTAGCTAAAAGACAGGGGCGCATGTGGTTAGCCACGATAGTTTTGGCGAGGCTGACCTCGTCCCCACCGAAGCGCAAGCGCCTGAGAACTGCTCCCACCACCACCGCCCCTTCACCCTCGTGACTATGGAAATGTATGTCACCTTCGTCGTCAACGCTTTGGGTAGCCGGTTTACCCACATCGTGCAGCAGGGCCGCCAGCTTCAGCACCGTCAGGCGAGGGCGGTCGTCGGAGATAGGCTGCGACAGATGAACGATGAGCTGGTGGGAAAAAGGCGACAAGAGAAGAGGCACCAGGGACAATTCACCTTCCCCCTCGTATCCATCCAAAGCCTCAACCACTTCTTCCAACTGCCCCACCGTCTCCAGCGAATGTTCGAACACGTCCAGGTAGTGGGGCTGCGATTGCTCCACGCCTTTCAGCGTTTCCAGCTCAGGGATCATGGTAGTCAGGAGTCCAAGTTCATC
This sequence comes from uncultured Anaerolineae bacterium, assembly GCA_964400825.1. GTDB lineage: Bacteria > Chloroflexota > Anaerolineae > VGOG01 > VGOG01 > CAYNWI01. The sequence goes on from CAYNWI010000010.1 coordinate 9,828, forward strand.
CAAGTAGCCCAGATTCTGCGCTGCCCCCGTCAGAGCCATGATCTTGACCAGCTCGTCGCGCACTCTCTCGGCGGAGACTTCAGTTATCAAAGGCACAGCCCGGCGGAGCAGCTCCTCGGTCCCCTGCTCGACGCTGGCCTCCAACTCAGCAGCTATCCGCACCGCCCGCAAAGTGCGCAAGGGATCATCGAGAAAAGCCGCCTCGGAGACAGCTCGCACCAGGCCAAGCTGCAAGTCACGCTGTCCGTCGTAGGGATCTATGACATGGGGCTCAGCCTTCGCGACAGCAACAGCAATGGCGTTGATGGTGAAATCGCGCCTGGAGAGGTCGGTGATGATGTCATCGCCTTGCAGCCTGGCGAAGTCAATGAAGAGGCGCTGGCCATCTTCACCTCGGATCACCGCTCGACCCGTGCCGCGCTCCTGGTCCAAAAGCACGAAAGCGCCGCCCATTCGATCAGCCACCCGGCGGGCCAGCTTCACGGCATCGCCCGCCACCGCGAAGTCAATGTCGTGACTGGAGCGGCCCAGCAGCCAATCCCGCACGCAGCCGCCCACCAGATACGCTTCGATGGAGCGTGCTCGTAGGAAAATGCAGACCTGTTCTACAATTGATCCTTTAGGGATGAGTTCAGTCATGTTGATAAGTCAATGAGTTGACGAGTAACGAGCCAACGGGTGGAGTCCTCGTTACTCATTCCTCATTACTCGTTGCCCCTCCGCTTCCCCCTCGCCAGACACGAAGACAATCACCGGCTCCTCTCTGGGCCGATTGTGCTTCGCCAGGCGGCAGGCCTCCTCAGGGGTGAGACCCACCCCCGCCACCTGACCCCGCACGATGGCTATCCACCGCCCGGCATAGGGAGCTAAGTCCAGTTCATCGGTTGACACGGTCACCTCAGCCAACTTCTGGCCCCTCCTACGGCCACTGAAGTAATTGCCTGTAATGATAAACTAAAGGGGGTGTTTTGTCAAGGTAAACTGGCTGCACGAAGTTGTCCTCACAGTGAAACGCTCATTCCCACACCTAGTTTGCATAGGGATGAAATCAGTGTATAATGAGCGAAATCTATGGAGGAAACATGGCAGACATCGAAGCGATCATCTTTGACTTTGGCGGGGTGATGGTGCCCTTTAGCCAGATGGACTCGCTCCAGGAACAGGAGTCCCGGCTGGGGCTGCAACCTGGGGGCCTGGCCGAGATGCTATGGCAATCACCCGACTGGCGGCTGGCAGAAGTGGGGGCCATCACCGATGAGGAATACTGGCGGCGGACCGGCGCTCGACTGGGCTTCCACACGCCGGGGGCGATCCGCGACTTTCAGCAAGATTTGTTCCGCGACGCCAAGACCGACCGGCGGATGGCAGACCTGGTCCGTGGGCTGCGAGGCCGGTATCGCACGGGGCTGCTGAGCAACGCCAGCGACGTCCTCCCCAGGCTGCTGCGCGAGCGCTATGGCCTGGATGGGCTGTTCGACGTGGAGGTGATCTCAGCGCTGGTGGGCCTGGCCAAGCCCGACCCGGCCATTTACCAGTTGGCGCTAGACCGCCTGGGCACGGCCCCCGAGGCGACGGTCTTCGTGGACGACTACGAGCCGAACGTGGCGGCTGCGGCAGCGCTGGGCATCCGGGCCATTCGCTTTGTGGGGCACGAGACCCTGATCCTGGCGCTGCAGAAACAGGGCGTGGTGCTGTCTCCGACATGTCTCCCCACGCTTCGCTCTCATGTAGCAAGGAATAGAAAAGCCCGCGAATTTCCACTCGCAGGCTGAAACCCAGGGTCAGCCAAGTTGTCCTCATTTCTCTACCGCCTCCCGCGCCGCCCGGATGTTGGCAGTGGGCGAGGTGATGAGGGTGACGCACAGAAGTTGCCCGCAGTCCCCTCAGGGCAATTCTGGATCCCGAGCCTCAGCGCAGGATGATGCGCCTGAAAGACTCGGCGCAAGTCATGTCCTGCCCGGCCGCCTCCTGCTGGGCCCGGGCTCGAACCCTCTCCTCCCAACCGTGACTGCGGCTAACCTGACTCTCGTGCTCCCTGAGGGCAGCGATCTTTAGCTCGATGGTGTCGCTGATATCCACCCAGAGGTTCGGTGAGAGGGCTCCTCGGATATAGACCTCTCGCACCTTGTGGGGCTCTAATCCTTCGGCCAGGAGTTCCGGGAAGATGTAGCGGGTGCAGGCCGAGGGGAAGACCGCATCCAGGGCCGCATCGCCGGCCGCGCGGTGATCGGGGTGATTTAGATAGCTGTCACCTTACCCTGCGCACAACTCCAGTGTCTTCTTGGCCAGCAGGAACCCGCGCTTGACCAGTTCCTCTGTCCCCTCCCAGTTTCGGTCCTCGTGCTCGATGCTGAGCACAAAGTCATATCCCACGTCATAGAGGGCCGCCACGAGCTCCTGCCAATCTATCAGGCCCTGGCCTGGCAAGCGCGGTATCTGCCAGCGGAAGCCGCAGCCCAGGATACCATCCTGGTAGAACATCTCCTCGTCTATGTCCATGTCCTTGGCGTGGACGTGGAAGATGCGGTCGCCGAAATCGTAGACGAAGCGAACGTAATCAATCTGCTGCCAGACCAGGTGCGAGGGATCGAAGTTGAGGCCGAAATTGTCGTCGGGCACAGCCTCGAACATGCGATGGATAAGGGCAGGTGAGTGAGGCAGGTTGGAACCGCCCGGCCAGGTGTCGGCCCAGAGCATGGGGCAGTTCTCGATGGCGATGTTCACGTTGTGCTCGCCCGCGAACTCGACCAGCCCCGGCCAGACCTTCATGAACTCCTCGAAGTTGTGATCCAGGTGCTTATTCCAGTCGCGCCCGGTGAGCTCAGGGTTCCAGCTCCGCCCCACGAAGGTGCCCACGATGTCCACGCCCAGCATCTCCGCGCCGACGATGACCTTCTTCAGGTGAGCGATGACGTGCTCGCGATGCTCCAGGTCGGGATGGAGAGGGTTGGGATAGTAACCCAGCGAGGAGATCTCCAGCCCCTTCTCGGCCAACAGGCCGTTGATCTCCGAGGCCTTGGTTGGAGTCAGCGAATCCACGTCAATGTGGACGACCCCGCCGTATTTGCGGTCCTTCCCTGCGCCGGACGGCCAGCAGGCTATCTCCAGCATCTCAAACCCGCTGTCCGAGGCCCACGTTGCCAGCTCCTCCAGAGATAGATTCGGAAAGGCTGCGGTCATCACACCGATTTTCATTGTTTTTACCCTCCTCAAATCATTCGGGTGCGTTTCAAATGGGTTGGGAGTTCTTAGAAGGGCATACTGTCAGCGGATTTCCGGAACAGATTGAACGGATGATCGCCTATCCGGCGAGACTTTTCCCTTCTGACCCGAGCTTGAATCCGTTCAATCCGCTCCCTGAATCCGTTGACAGTTCCCCACGACAACAACGCCAACTGAAATGAAACACACCCAAATCATTCGCTCAACCTGGATTGTCAAATCCAGGCCCAAAGCGGGGATTTGGCAATCCCCTCAGAGCAACTATGTGAAGCTAGCGCTCGATTTCTACCCACCTCTGCTCCCGCGCGCTGCGCTCGATGGCCTCGCAGATCAGGTTCTCCTCGTGGCCATCGGCGAAGGTGGGGAAATCGGCCGGGGCGGCACAATCGCCCTTCTCAATATAGCCGTAGACAGCGGCATAAAGCTGCTTGAAAGTGTCGGGGAAGCCCTCGGCGTGGCCACCGGGATAGCCGGCACTCCATTTGGCCTCCGACGCCAGGAGGGAGGGGTCCTTGTTCAGAACTTCGTTGGCTCGCTCGCGGTGCCCGATCCACAGCTCGTTAGGCCGTTCCCCGTCCCAGGCCAGGGACCCTTTGGAGCCATCTATCTCCAGGCTAAGCCGGTTCTTGCGGCCTGCACAAATCTGGGATACGGTCACCACCCCTTTGCCCCCACCCTCGAAGTTCAGCAGGACGCTGGCGTAGTCCTCGGTCTGGATGGGCTTCTCCTCGTAATCCCCCGGCTTCAGCTCCTTGCCAGCGAAGGTATCAATAGGCACCAGGGGCTTGCGCCGCACCGGGATGAAAGTGCCGAAGTCAGCCATCACGGAGCTAACCTTGAGACCGGTGATGAAGGCCACCAGGTCCAGCCAATGGGAACCGATGTCGCCCACCGCCCGCAAGCTGCCCCCCAGCTCCGGCTCCAGGCGCCAGTTCCAGTCGGTATCGTAAAAAAGCCAGTCCTGGAGATAAGAGCCGTGGATAACGTAGACCTCGCCCAGGTCGCCCCGCCGCACCCTGGCCCTGGCCTCCTGGCAGAGGGGGTAGAAGCGAATGTTGAAGTTGATAGCTCCCACCAAGCCTTTCTCCCTGACCAGTTCCACCAGTTCGGCCGACTCCACCGAAGTCATGGTCAGCGGCTTCTCGCAGACCACGTGCTTGCCCGCCTCCAGGGCCGCTTTGGCCATGGGGAAGTGGAGATAGTTGGGGGTAGTGACGTGGACTACGTTGACCGCGGGATCGGCCACCAGCTCCCGCCAGTCCGCGTAAACTTCTTTGATATTGAGGGCCTCGGCTTTGGGACGAGCCCGCTCCGGGCTGGACCCCGCGATGCCCACCACTTCGATGCCCAGGCGGCGCAGCGCTTCGACGTGGGCTGGGCCAATGAATCCCGTTCCGATGACGGCTGCCTTGAGATCGCCCATCTTCACTCCTTTCCTTATTGCCCCAAGCTGAAGCTATGGGCTGAAAGAACAAAGCTCCTTCGACAGGCCCAGGACACCGCCTGCAGGTTAGATCCAACTCCGGAAGTATAACAAAGGAAATAAGTTTTGTCAATTCGAGGCAGATTGTTAGCGACGATTGGGGCCTGGATTGCGTTTCCGTCCAAAGGGGTGTATAATTATGATGCTCTGTTGGCGGAAGGAGAATCACGGATAGTGAACCGCAGCACGAGGATGCGTGGACGGCCGCGAGGCAAAATCTGGACCCAGCGGGATCGATTTGGCAATGATATCTACCTGACTTACGAGCGCTGGGACCACATCATAAACCCGGATAACCACCCAGAGGTTGAGCCTTACGGCGATCATCTGCGGGAGACGATCCGCCTGGGACGGCGCAAGCAGGATCCCATAATCCCCAACGCTTACAAGTACTATCGGAAATTCGATGACCTGTCGGAAGGGATGAATCATCTGGTGGTGGTAGTGGTGTTTCGTTGGGTGACGGATCCCAATGGAGTTATGCATGAGGCGAAGTTCATCGTGACTGCCTATTTCCAGTTCTTTTAGGAGAGACGAATTATGAGTGAGATGAAGTACAACTATGACCGGGAAGGGGATGTCCTGTACATCTCCTTTGGCCGGAGCGAGCATGTGGTTGGTGTTGAGTTAGGCGATCACCTGCTGCTGCGGCTGGATACGGGCCAGGGTACAGCGCGCTCGCCGCGTGCGGTGGGATTGACCATACTTTTTCCTGCCCAACTGCTAGCGCTGGGGCATACGCCAACTTTCACACTGGAGCGACTGGAGCGGCTACCGGCCGATTTGCGGACAGCGGTGTTAGAGGTATTAAGCAAGTCGCCAGTGAGCGAATTATTATCCATGCGGCTGACTCTTGCGCCCGAAGAACTGCGAATACCAGAGTTGGTGGCAGCGTAGGAAGGACGCGCAACTGCAACCGACTGCAAGCCTGCCTTGACCGTAGTCGAGCGACACGGCAGACAACATCCCTAAACCCGACGCCAGCCACGGCCGCGCTCTAGCGTCCCTGAGGCTGGCGTATCTGTCTGTGATTTGACAAGGGGCCAAACTATGCTAAAATAGCTGTTGTTAGCGGGGCGCTGGAGCTCGGCCTACACGACGCAGCCTGACACAGCAAACATCATCCCTGAACCCGACGCCAGCCACGGCCGTGCTTTTGCGTGCCCAAGGCTGGCGTTTTGCTTTAGTGAGAATGAGAATAAGGAGGTCAAACTCAGTGACGGGGGGTATGCAGGAGTCCGATTGGAGGAACTAGAGAAGCCATAGGGGGAAGGATCATAGGGGGCGGGGAGTTGTTGAATGGCTACGGCACAAGAAACGCCTCGATCTCAAGGCGAACCTGTGCCAGGTCGTGGTCGGAATCACCGGTCAGCGTTGAGGATTCGATCTGTCCGTCCGATCGGTGCACATGGTGAGGGAAGTTGGCGAGACCGGGATGATGTCGAGCATTGTCCCATCCCAGCACGCGCGTGCCTGCTTGCACCAGGGTGTAGCCGTACTTGCCCAGCGTCTCGTTGAAGTAGAGGTCCAAGACATATCCGCCCGCCAACTCAAGCCGCCACTTGGTGACGAGGTCGTGAACGGCCGTGACATAGGCGCAGGTGGCTATGAAGCGGGCGACGGCGCGATTGAACTCACTAGCCATTCGAGTAGCCTCCGCATAACCCGGGTGCGCTGCAGGGTCTCCACCGCGTTGCGCCATTCAATGGAGTCTTCCCAGTCGGGATGCTCCTGACCTTCACCCCGGGCCAGGCGAGCTTCCAGCGCTTCCAGAGAATCACCGTAATGCTGCTCAAAGCGCCGAATCATCGCTTGCAGGATCACTTCCCGGTTGCGCACATCGTCCAGCAATGGGGTCAGCGGCTCACGAGCGATACTGGATGGGAGGGCACGCAAAGCAACTTCAGACATTGTCTTCTCCTTCCAAGCTATGGGGTGCAGATAGATTGTATCACTCGCTTTGAAAAAGGTCAAATGTCATCATTTCGATACAACTCAAACCCGACGCCAGCCAAAGCCGCGCCCCTGCGTGCCCTGAGGCTGGCGTATCTGTCTGTGATTTGACAGGAGGCTAAACTGTGCTAAAATAGCTGTGGTTAGCGGGGCGCTGGAGCTCGGCCTACACGACGCAGCCTGACACAGCAAACATCATCCCTGAACCCGACGCCAGCCACGGCCATGCTTTTGAGTGCCCAAGGCTGGCGTTTTGCATGCGCTCGAATCACTGACCGCACTGAACAGCACTGAGACCACTGAAAGTGGTGCTCCCCTCA
>CAYNWI010000011.1:0-4165 GCA_964400825.1 uncultured Anaerolineae bacterium
TCTGCGCAAGGTATTCCTTCCGGAGTGCGATAGTCTGATTCGCCCACTGATTGACTCGGTCTTGGGTTGTTGATGCCTCGCTCCATTGTTTTTCTATGAACTCCTTGTGATATGCCTTCTGAAAACTATCATCAAGTTCAAAGATTGCCGCATTTCGTGAGGTGTAGAACTGCAAAGGGCCGTACAATTCTCGCAACTGCGAATTGATATACTCGATTCGCCTGGTGGTGCGTTCTGACTTGGCAGCCCGCAGCCAATCGAGTAGGCCAGCAACGAGGCCTCCACCAAGAAAGCTAAAGAGTAGCCGGATAACCTCTTCTACACTCATCGCAGTATCTTCTCCGCAGCTGAGAAGCGCCTAACGATTACTATTTGGAAGTTTTTCTGCATAGTGGTAGCTCCACACTTAACCGTGGTCGGCCGATGTCTCCATTTTGGGCCACTACAGGTAGTGCATAACGCCGAGCTACATACTATATCTAGCCAAACTCGATGCCGTTCAGGCCACTCCACGGTTTAATGGGGTGCTACCCTGCATAGTTGCTTACACGTAGAAAGGTCTGTTCCCGCAGACCCCTACTCCCCCTCCCAAAACCCCCTCCACGGCCCGCGGATGCCCTCCTCGGTCACGCCGTAGTAGACGTGCAACTGGCCTTCGGCGTCGCGCTGGACAAAGTCATAGCGCACTTTGGCCGCCCGCCGCTTTTTCTTCCAGAGTCCGATGTCGTCACGCCAGTTCACCTACGCCGTCCTTCTTTCTCGAAGCCGTTAACAGAGTCAGCGACTTGGAAGGCGTGCCTTCATCCGCGAAAGGCTTCTCGACAGTAGAGCATACTCAAACAGTTGAAAGCGCATTCCTATCGAATCTCCTCTATCCCTGTTGCAGAGACAGTAAGTAACTGTTTGAAGTCACCAGATGGAACAAGATCTATCAAGAAACTGACCATCTGGGCCGCAACATTGCAGGACCAACGGGCTACCTCTGGACGACTAATAAGAGTTTTCCATTGCGGGGGAGCCTTCGGGGAAGGCAAGGGAATTACCCCCCTGTCCGCCAGGCGTTTCACATACTTGTGTGGCTTGAACTCGTCTGTCACGTCAGTTGGCCAATCCACCTTCTCTGGCTTACTGTGCACCATAGCATGGCGGATGTCGAGCAAGAGGTCAAAATCCTGATAGGGCAACGCGCCTTTGTCAAGTTGTGCCTTCTGAAAGATGTAGTAAGCGGTTTGCACCTTTAAGCCCATCTGCGCCTTTTGTTGCTCTAAGTCACTCAACAGTGATGCGAACGCCCTTATCTCTTCGAATCTGTGATTTACAGCAGAGAATCTTGCAGCTATCTCAACCATGTCATTGAGAAACGACTCAATGCTCATAGCAGCAAAAACGAGGGCCGCTATAGATTCACTTGGATCAGTCTCTAATCGCTCATAGGCTTTCCTTGCCAACTCGAAAAGAGTACTGCCGCTCAGAACGGCTACCTTCGGGTTGCTCAATTTGATCTCCTGTCTACAAGAACCGCGCGCACTAACGGACGGGAACTCAGCCGCCCGCGGGTGAGACAACGTACTCAGCAATGTCGCTGACAGATTTGCGACTTGGGAGTCGATTCTGCCCGTTCAATCCACTAACCACAGTACATGCCCACCACACTAAGCAGCTTTTCAAACTCACTACCATCCAACTCCGTGAGCCTGCGCGCTAAGTTGCGCCCTGAAACCACTTCTTCGGGGTCAATAGTCTGATCGAGCATCTGAAGAGCCTTCAGTTCATTGATCAAAGCATCTCGTTCTTCAATCCCCCCTGGATATCGTTTCTCTTCAAAGAACAGGTATAACTGCTCGCCTGAGAAAACAGTCAGGATTCGATCCTTACCTTTGCCGCGAAGCCCAAAGGACGGGTACTGTGCCCTACCCTCTATGAAACAGCGATTCTCCAAAGCCCAATCCAGCATTCTCTGTAGCCTCTGCCCTCTCTCTCCACCATACTCCCCAAACGCACTCTTTAGCATATCGGCCGTCCACAAAACTGGGCCTCTGCTGGAGACCCGCCGATCTACATCGGCCTGAGTCTGGCCCACCAGACGAGGCACAAGAACCAGCAGAGCAGATTCCTCACCATAGCACTTCAGCTCTAGACCCAGGACCTCAGTGTTTTGCATCTCTCTATTGAGATATTCTATCATCCGCCGCACTTCAGGGCGGAGTTCGTCAGCAGCAACAATCAAACGCACTCGACCGTGTCTGAGGTTTGTCTCTACAACATGCCAGAACTCCTCAATATCCAAGTCTTCACCAAACTCCTCCGCAAGGATCTCTTCCAGTTCTTTCCCTTGCTTACTCCAGAATTCAGCCGCATACTGCCGTGCTCGTCCAGATGCCCAGGACTCAACAGCGTTGGCTGCATATTCGATTATCTGACCCACAACTTCTCTCCTCGATTCTGGATTCTGTATGAGTTTGGTCTCTACAAGGGTCAGTACTCCCCTCTGATCAACGTAGAGATGATCCAAAGACCAACCGCCGACAGGCATTTCACGCCGCAAGAGCACAAACCGAGGAGGGTCGTCACTTGCAGGATCGATTTGCCTTCCAGGTATTACTTGTGGGTACCTCTGTAACAACATCTGAAGAGCATCCTCTAAAGACTTGCCGAGTAGGCCGGAGCGCATAGATCGAGCAGGGAGAGAACGCAGCCCCTCGTTTTCCAAGAAGAACACCTCATCCGATTGGCTTGACATAGGTTGTGAACACCTTTCCTTCATTCATTAGAGCGCCGAAGGCGCGAGTGGCTCCAAGGAACGGTTAGCCCCAGGCTTACTTTTGGCACATTGCCCTCAGATCCATAGGAGCTTGGGGACACCGATTAGGTTTGCTCTGCATTGAATCAATGCTTGGGCTGCTTCCTCAGTGTCCTTCCTTGCGCGATAGATGATACCTCGATCCTGAAACTCGCCAATCATCCCTGACTGCTCATACAGGTGGTTGGCTAGCCCAGCTTCAACGCGCTCGCGTAGCCGCTTCTCGCACTCCAATGGTGCAACGTAGAAGCGATACAATTCTGCAAGGTCGACAATCACTGACGCCAGGTCTCGGAAGCGTTGGATGAAAACGGACAGGGATGGCTCTCTGTCAGGGCCATAGCGCCCAGGCCACAACAATACTTTCCGACCGTGGCCGAACTCGTGGGGTTCGTACAAGTGGTATCCGCCAGACATGTGCTCTCTGAAGTGCTCGAGCATTCGCTGGGCAAAACTGCGGCCTGTTTCACCAACGTAGTACACGAGTTCTCCCTCGTCAAGCTGCACTGTCCACAAGTACACCCCAGACATCTTCCCGGCCTCTGCCTCAAGAATAGAGGATATATCGTTTCCGCCGAACCAAGAGAACGGCCCTACGAACTCGACGGTTATGGTTTGTACAGACATGCCACTTCTCTGTTCCCTGGGGCCTAACTATAGTTGTGCCATGTGGAAACGCCCGTTCCCGCAGCCCCCTACTCCCCCTCCAAGAACTCCCTCCACGGCCCGTAGATGCCCTCCTCCGTCACACCGTAGGGCAGTGCTGTCACTCCTCCACCTGGAGGGTAGGAGTTGATGTGCCGCCAAGCGGCTCATCGCACCTGCATGGACACACAGTTGTCTAAAGGTTCTCGCTCACATGCCACACCCAATCTCCTCCAGGTTGGCCCAGATAAGCCGGTCGAGGCAGGCAAATAGGGCTCGTTTGATTCCACATCACAGCGTGGGGCGGTGGTGTCATGCGTAGGCGGGGATGTGTTGATAAGTGAATTCGTCCATTCTGACGGTCTGGCGGGCGTGTTCGATGGTCAGGCTGACGACGCGCCCGTCGGCGTCCAGGTCGAGGTAGACGTTTTCGTTGAGCTCGCGGGTCTCGACCGGCGGCCGGTCGGAGAATTCGACCAGGGCGGTGTCGGTGTCGGCAAAGTATTTGATTCGCATGGCTTACTCCTTGGTTTACTCTCTAAAGTCTCGGTCGAAGAAGGCATTGTGGATGGTTTCACCGTCTGCGAGCAGGATGACGCGCAGGGCGCGGTTGTCCATTTCGGGGATGCGCGCCCAGCGTCGTATCCGCCCGTCGGCCTGCCGTTCTTCGCGCAGGGGGTGTTGGATGACGCGCTCGATCCATTCATCCCGGATGATGGC
>CAYNWI010000011.1:4265-12099 GCA_964400825.1 uncultured Anaerolineae bacterium
TCCCCACAGCAACCCCAGGTTTTCCCGAATCGCCGCTTCCAACTGCGCCCTCAGTCGCTCCATTCCCACAGCCCCCTACTCCCCCTCTAAAAACTCCCTCCACGGCCCGTGGATGCCCTCCTCGGTCACGCCGTAGTAGACGTGCAACTGACCTTCGCTGTCCCGCTGGACAAAGTCGTAGCGCACTTTGCCGACGCGCTCCTTCTTCTTCCAAAGGCCAATGTCGCCGTGCCAGTCAACTTGGTCCACCTGGACGGGGTGCTGCTCTTTCTGGGTGATGGCGTATTGCCACAGCCGACGGGCTGAGGAGCGGCTCACGTTGCGAACCTCGTTGCCGTTGCGCAAATCCTTCATGGTGTGATAGAGGGTCCCCTTCCGTTCCACCGTTTCTGCGATCTCCACCCCTGTCTTGGGGGGCTCCACGACGGATGGCCTCTCCTCTACCGCGGCTTCCTCCTCTATAGGTGCTTCCTCCTCTGCGGGCGGCGCTGGCTGCAGGGCCTGTCCTGAGGCTTGCCGAGGGGCCCGCCTCACCAACTGCACGATCTCGTCACGCACGGCCAGGTTGGTCTCCGTCTCCTGGCGGACGTAGATCTTGCTGCCCTCAATAGCATAGGGGGGATCGTCACCCCGGGGCACAGCCAGGCGCACAACTTTCTTGCCCTCGGTCTGCTGAATGTCAATGGTTACCTCCAGGGGCGGGGTGATCTGGCGCTCGATCTCAGTCCTGAGGGCGACGATGGCATCGTGGGTATTGTCAATGCCCGTGGGCGGCGTCTTGGGATTGGCGCTGGTGCCCACGTAAATGGTGCCGCCGTTGGTGTTGGCGAAAGCCACCACGTCGGCGATGATGGCATACAGGCGGCCGCCACGACGGGTCATCCTCTCGTGGAAGGACTGGACGATGCTGGCTCCCTGCTCTCGCGCCGCTCGGACGTAATCAAAGGGAGCGTGCTCAGGCCGATAGGGCCGGGTGAGGGTGAAATCGTCGCTCAGGAAGACCTCCCGCAGGGCCTCGAAACTAAGCTCTGGCAGCAGCACTTCGGTGACCCGGTCGCCGACGCCCAGCGACTTCTTGTCCTTGGGATCGCGGGTCAAGCGGTGGGCGTCGGAGCCCTGGATGCAGCGCATAGGGCGAGGGTACTCCGGCTTAGAGCCGCTGAAGAAGGCCGAGGTGGTGCGCCGCCCCTTGCTTTCCAAATCTGTTACCTCCAGGGCGTGGAGGTGCTCGTCCTGGGTGTAGGCGATCTTGGTCTGGCCTCCGAAGCCATAGCCTCGCATGGCCACGCCGTGAGTCGAGTTGGCGTGGGCCCCGATCACGATACCGCCCGCCTCGTCAATCACCCGGTAAGCGGTCAACACATCGGATGTAGCCCCTACCTCGGTGGAGCCCTCATCCAGCTTGTCGGCGGGAACGTTGAGGTACAGCAGGATGTGCTCCAGCTCTCGGACGGTGGTCTCGTCTGAGAAGATGCCCAAAATGTGAAAGCCCAGGGTCGCTGTCAATTCGAAGCCGGGCAGCACCAGCACCTTCTCCATCAGGCGGCGATACTCTCGAAGCCTTTCCTCCTCCTGGGGACGGAGGCGCTCCAGCCGCTCCAGTGTCTCCAGTTCCTCGATCTCATCCAACATTCTCGCGTAGCCGGCCACGGTGTTGTGGTCGGTGAAGGCCATGATCTCCAGCCCTTTCCTCTCCGCTTCCTGCAGAATATCCAGACAGGAAACTTCCGGCTGTTGAAAGTCGGCCGAGGCGGGGGTGTGGATATGGACATCCATCCGCCTCCACTGCAACCCTTCCTTCTTTCTGCTCTTGTTATCTGTCATATTCAAATCCTTTGATTCGCTACTGGACGCTTTTGGGTCAGACGCCCAGATTTCTATCACGAATGGCACAAATGTGCGAATTTCACGAATTCTTGATGACATTCGTGTCATTTGCTCGTTCGTGATGTTTGTGTTCAAGAACTGTCCGGTGGCGAAATCGTTCACAGCAGGTCAAAGCGGGGGGATGAGGGCAACTGACAACGGATTCCGGGAACGAATTGAACGGATTGGAGCTCCGCATGCAACATTTTCCGTTCAATCTGTTCAAGAAATCCGTTGACAGTGATCCATGCTTTCCATCCCCCTACTTTGGAGTGCTATGAAATCGTTTGATTATCCTTGTTCGGCCACCGTTTCGGAAGGAGCGGGGCTGACCTCCTCCCTGGCCATGCTCTCGGTATACCGGGTGAATGGTCTGAGGAGGTTGGCGAACTCCATGGGAAAGATGAACTTGGTGGCGGGGCTGGCCCCCAGAGCCTTGAGTGTCTCCAGATACTGCAAGCTCATGGTCTTGCCGTCCACTGTCTTGGCCACTTTGAAGATCTTGTCCAGGGCCATAGAGAACCCCTCAGCCCGCAGGACGGCAGCTCGCCGATCCCCTTCGGCCCTGAGGATGGCCGATTGCTTATCGCCCTCGGCTACCTTGATGGTCGCTGCGCGCTTGCCGTCGGCCTCGATGACCATCGCCCGGCGATTGCGCTCGGCCGCCAGTTGGCGGTTCATGGCATCCTGCACCTCTCGGGGCGGTATGATCTCCCGGATCTCCACGCTGGTGACCTTGACCCCCCAGCGCTCGGTGACCTCATCCATCTTGACGCGCAGGACCAGGTTGATCTCCTCCCGCTTGGAGAGCACCTCGTCCAGACTAATGTCGCCAATCACGGCCCGCAAGGTGGTGGTGGCGATCCCCTGGGAGGCGCCGGCAAAATTCGCCACCTGGATCACGCTGTTCTCAGGGTCCACCACTCTCCAGTAGATCAAGAACTCCACGTCAATGGGGGCGTTGTCCTTGGTGATGCAGGTCTGGTGAGGGATCTGAAGGAACTGCTCCCGCAGGTCTACCAGGATTGGCCGGTCAATGAAGGGGATCAGGAAAACAATTCCAGGCCCCTTCTCGCCGATAGAGCGACCCAGACGGAAGATCACCAGCCGCTGGTACTCCCGCACGACCTTGAGGGCCATGCCCAAGACGACGGCCACAAACAAGAGGAACAAGGATATGGTGGCCAGATTACCCAATATGTCAACAAACATTTTGACCTCCTTCTGTGATTTATTTTGTTCCGTAGTTTTGGACGGTGGTGACGACTTCAGTCGTCCATCATGGGGCCAATGCTACGAACCCCTGCATTTTACTTTTTAGTTACCTTTAGCCTCACCCCCTCTGCACCAACTACTCTAACTCGTTCTCCCTTTTTGATAGAACCTTCCTCAGCAACGGCGCTCCACAACTCGCTTTTGACCTGAACCGTGCCCCAGGGGTCCAGGTCCGAAACCGCTGTCCCCGTGGCTCCGACCATGGACTCGATGCCGCTGGCTGCCTTGGCTCGTTGGGCCAAAAGCCCCGCCGAGAGTGCGAAGAGGAAAAAGGAGGTAATGGAGGCTGTCATGAGGATGATGAGAGGCCAGGAGACGGTGAGGTGGGGCATGGTGGGGGAGGGCGAGGCGAACGGGCTGAACAGCATCAGCGAGCCGAGGACGAAGGCGATAGCTCCTCCCACGCTGAGCATGAAGCCGGCCACCTTGATGTCCACGATGAAGAGCACCACCGCCAGGACGATAAGGGCCACCCCGCCCCAGTTCACCGGCAGGCTGCCGAAGGCCACGAAAGCCAGGATCAAGCAGATGGCCCCCGTCACCCCAGGGAAAATGGCTCCAGGATGATAGAACTCGGCCGTCAGGGCCAGGGTGCCGATGGAAAGCAGCAGATAGGCGATGTTGGGATCAACGATGACGTGCAGGAAGTTCTCGGCAAAGTTCATGCCGATGGTGCGAACCGGAGCCCCACGGGTGCGCAGGGTCACGGGGCCGGCGGCCGTGATCACCTCTCTACCGTCTATCTTGTCCAGAAGATCCTCCAGGTCGTCGGCGATGAGATCCGCCACCTGGGACTCCACGGCCTCCCTCGCGATGATGGAGACACTCTCCCGCACCGCCTCCTCTGCCCACTCGGCGTTCCGCCCTCGCTTCTCGGCGATGGCCCTGATGTAGGCGGCGGCATCGTTGGTTACTTTCTCACCTACCGTACCGGTTATCGCCCCGGTGATGTCCACGGGATGGGCCGCCCCGATGTTAGTGCCGGGGGCCATGGCCGCGATGTTGGCGGCCATGGTGATGAAAACCCCAGCCGAGCCTGCCCTGGCCCCCGCGGGGGCGACGTAGGCCACGGTCGGCACGGTGGAGTTCAGCATCTCCTGCACGATGACCCGCATGGGGGCGTCTGATCCGCCGGGCGTATCCAGTTGGATGACCAGGCACTGCGCGCCGTCACTTTGGGCCACGCCCAGGCCTCGCTCGACGTATTGAGCGGTGAACGGATCTATAACGCCATTCACCTTGATGAGGTCAACGTGCTCCCCAGGCTGGGCCGAGGCGAGGGGGCTGCCAAGAAGGAGGAAGGCTGCTACCACGCCAAGCATACTCACAGCTAACGCTCTTCGTTTCATCTCCGCCACCTCTCAAAGTCCAATACCGGGTGCAACGCACTTTTCGAAGTGCGTTGCACCTCGACTGATCACTGCTCTGCCAGAGCAGCCTCAAAGACCTGATCCACCTTATCGGCCAGGATAAACTGCATCTCTTTTCTAACATCTTCTGGCACGTCGTCCAGGTCTGGCTCGTTGCGCTGGGGCAGGATCACGGTCTTCAGGCCAACTCGGTGGGCGGCTAGCACCTTCTCCTTGATACCCCCAACCGGCAGCACCTGCCCCCGCAGGGTGATTTCACCCGTCATGCCCACGTCGGCCCGCACCGGCCTATCCAGGAGCAGAGAGGCGAGGGCGGTGGCCATCGTCACCCCAGCCGAGGGGCCATCCTTGGGCATAGCACCGGCAGGTACGTGAATGTGGATGTCGCTCTCCTCGAAGAAGTCCTCAGCAATTCCCAGTTCCTGGGCCTTGGAGCGCACATAGCTCAACGCCGCCTGGGCTGATTCCTTCATCACGTCGCCCAGTTGCCCGGTGAGGGTGAAGCCCTTCTTGCCTGGCATCTTGGTAGCCTCGATGAAGAGGATGTCACCCCCAGTAGGCGTCCAGGCCAGGGCGGTGGCCACGCCGGGAATTTCCGTACGCTCCGCCGCCTCGAAGAAGTACCTGGGCTTGCCCAGAAACTCGGCCACCTTTTCCTCAGTGATCAGCGTTCTTTCGCTGATTTGCTGATCCGCCGATTCGCTGACCTCGGCAACCTCGGTCGCTACCTTCCGGCAGACGCTGCCCAGCTCGCGCTCCAGATTGCGCACCCCTGCCTCGCGAGTGTAATCGCGGACGACCTTGCGGATGGCCTCCTTGCTGAACTCGATCTCTTCTGGGAGCAGGCTGTTCTCCCTGACCTGCCGTGGGATCAGGTACTGCTGAGCGATCTTGATCTTTTCCTCCTCGGTGTAACCGGAGAGTCTGAGGATCTCCATGCGGTCGCGCAGGGCGGAAGGGATGGTGTCCAGGACATTGCCCGTGGTGATGAACATCACCTGGGAGAGGTCGAAAGGCACGTCCAGGTAGTGGTCGCGGAAGTCGCGGTTTTGTTCCGGGTCGAGCACCTCCAGCAGGGCCGAGGAGGGATCGCCGCGCCAATCCTGGCCCACCTTGTCAATCTCATCCAGCATGAAGATGGGGTTCCTGGACTCCACGCGCCGCAGGGCCTGGATGATGCGGCCTGGCAGGGCGCCGATGTAGGTGCGCCGGTGGCCGCGGATCTCGGCCTCGTCGCGCACGCCGCCCAGGGACTGGCGCACGAACTTGCGGCCCAGGGCGCGGGCGATGGACCGCCCCAGCGAGGTCTTGCCCGTGCCCGGCGGCCCGATGAAGCACAGAATCACCCCTTCGCGCTCGCTGCGGATATAGTCCGCTGGCTCTTCCTCTTCTTCCTCCTTTTTTCGCTCCAGGCGCAGCTTGCGCACCGCCAGATACTCCAGGATGCGCTCTTTGATGTCATCCAGGTCGTAGTGATCCTCGTCCAGCACCCGGCGGGCGCGGGCGATGTCCAGGTTGTCCTCGGTGCTCTTGCTCCAGGGGAGGCTCACCAACCAGTCCAGGTATGTCCGGATCACCGAATATTCCGCCGCGGCGGTGGGCAGCTTGGACAGGCGGTCCAGCTCGCGCCTGGCCTCCTTCTCCGCCTCCTCAGGCATGCCGGCCTCTTCGATCTTTTGGCGGAGTTCCTCGACCTCCAGGGTCTGCTCGTCTTCCTCGCCCAGCTCTTTTTTGATGGCCTTCAGTTGCTCCCGCAAGAAGTATTCCCGCTGCACCTTGGTCATCTCGGTCTGGGCCTCGGCCTGAATCTTCTTGCCCAGCTCCAGCACTTCCAGCTCCCGATTGAGGATGATCGTGAGCTTGCGAAGCTTCTCCGTGACCTCGTCAATCTCCAGAATCCCCTGGGCATCGTCGAGATCCATGCGCATGTAGGTGGCGATGGCGTATGCCAACTGGCGCGGGTCATCAACGTTCAGGGCCAACATGATCAACTCATCGGGTATGTGGGGCACCAGAGCAACCAGGCGGCGGAAGAGCTCGACGATGTTGCGCATCAGCGCCTCCACTTCCACCGTATCCTCGACGAAATCGGGGGTGACCTCCACCTCGGCTTTCAGGTAAGGTTCCGCTTGGGTGAACTCGCGGATCTTGATCCGCTCCAACCCCTGCACCAGGAGGACAACGGTGCCATCGGGAGCCTTGCGCAGGCGATGTACCAGGGCCGCCGTACCCACCGTGTAGACTTCATCAGGCCCAGGGTCGTCCTGCTCCGGATCCTTGGCTGCCACCAGGCCGATCATGCGCTTGCCCAAAACGGCGTCGTCTATCAGGCGGATGGAGCGTGGTCGTCCCACCGTCAAGGGCAAGGCGGTCAAGGGATAGACGACCACATTTCGCAGCGGCAGGATAGCCAGTTCACTGGGGATGTCCGCCAGGGCCTCATTCGCCATTCCCTTGCCTTCAAGCACCTTGTCCTCTTGCGTCGAGGGCACGAGGGCCGTTTCGAGGATAAAATCGGTCAAGGGGTCGTTTCCATTTTCCCCGCTTTCGGGTGGCTTATTATTTTTCAACGAAGGCATAGAAACCCTCCTTCGTATAGATTTCCAAAAATTCTTTAGATTCACAGTTGAGAACTCACTCTGTCCCCAGGGTCTCAACCACAGGGACCTTTTGGGCCCTGGCCTTGGGCAAGACCACTCTCAGGAAGCCGCCTTCGTAGGTGGCTTCGATCTCGTCCTCGACGATGGCCCACGGAAGATACACTTCGGTCTCGAAGTCACCGTAGCAAATCTCCATTTGCTGATAGCTCAAAGTTAAACCCTGAGCCTCGGCCAATGGATCAGGCCTCACTCCGGTGATAGTCAAATTGCGGTTGGATAGGGATATCGTGAAGTCACCTTCCTTCATACCCGCTATTTCCACCTTGACCACCACGCAATCATCGGTCTCGTAGACATCGGTCGGAGGTCGCCAGGTTCTGGTGCGGCGCAGGGGTAGCCAACGTCCCGACGGCATTACCTCGTCAAAGAGGCGGCCCATCCCCGTTTCCACCTGCTCAACATCATCCAACAGAAGATTATTTTGCTTCATCACTGCCCCCTCAGCAACAGCGTGATGCGGTCAAATTCCGCTCTAATTGTACCACACTTATTCAATAAGCTCAAGCGAGAATCCATTTTGACAATTATAATTTCCCGATGTATAATTGCCGAGGTCAGTTCCATGAACGGCTGACGCGGAGGTGAAAGATTTTGATGAAGGACGCACCAATAATCAAAAGCATTTTACATTTTCTCCTGGTTGCCCTTTTCCTCATTCTCCCT
>CAYNWI010000011.1:12199-15129 GCA_964400825.1 uncultured Anaerolineae bacterium
GGCACGATGGAGTTCAAGGCAGGCGAGATCATCGTCAAATTCAGAGAGAACATTCCGCAGACTGGTGTCCAGTCTCTGCTTCGCGCTGAGGACGTGAGTATCCTGGACGAGATAGGCAACTTTGGCCTCCTGCTGCTCTCCGTGCCCCAGGGCCGGGAGTTGGAGAAGATAGAGGAGCTAAAGCGCAGCCCTCTGGTGGAGTACGCCGAGCCAAACTACATCGTCCAGATCGCAGATACTAGCATGGCCGAGCCCTATTACAGTCTTCGCGCTCCGGACGTCGTTCCCAATGATCCGAGTTACCCTTCTCAGTGGAATCTCCCCGGCATCGAAGCCCCCGCTGCCTGGGACATCACCACTGGCAGCGATAAGGTAATTATCGCCGTCATTGGTACAGGTGTCAGTCTTGACCATCCTGAGTTGCAGGATAAGATATGGACAAACCCAGGCGAGATACCGGGCAATGGGATAGATGATGACGGGAATAATTTTGTAGACGATGTGCATGGCTGGGATTTTGTCGGTTGGCATGGCGAACCTCAGGACGATCGTGGGCACGGGACCTTTGTGGCCGGCATCGCCTCAGCGGAGACCAACAACGGCATACTCATCGCCGGCGTCTCCTGGGGAGCTGAGATCATGCCGGTTAGAGTGCTCGGTCAGAGTGGCGGGTCTATAGCCGACGCGGATGGGGGGATTATCTACGCCGCTGATAATGGAGCAAAGATTATAAACCTGAGTTTTACACTTACCGGCTCCGCCTATTCCAATGCGGTACAGAATGTAGTAAACTATGCTCATTCCAAAGGCGCTCTTGTTGTTGCTGCCGCTGGGGATAGCGCTGATGATTCCTATCAATATCCAGCAGCTCTTAATCACGTTGTTTCCGTCGCTGCTACCAACCGTGACGATGAACGTTGGAGTGATTCAACGTACAACGACCGGGTGGACATCGCCGCACCTGGGGACGGAATCCCCAGCTTTTGGGAGGGAGGTTATGGGTTGATCAGCAGCACTCACATGGCCGCCCCCCATGTATCGGGACTGGCAGCGCTGATCTGGTCGGTTAACCCCCATTTGAGTCCCGACGAGGTAGAGGACATCATCGAGTCCAAGTCCACGGCTGTTGACCTGGGCGAGACAGGCAGAGATGACTACTTCGGCCACGGACGCATTGATGCCAGCGCCGCTGTGCGAGCAACTCCCCACTACCTTCAGGTAGAACCCGATAGCCTTGACTTTCTCGTCTATGATAATAATTCCCCATCGGAGACGATCACCAATACAGGTACGAGCCATTCCACGTGGACCGCTACGACGACAGCTCCCTGGCTCTCCATCAGCTCACCTGAGGGCCACACGCCATCTTCAGCAACGGTTTCCGTAGATGTGGGCAGCCTGCCAGATTACGGCGTTTACACCGCGACGATCACTGCTACCAGTACGTTGACCAATTGCGTGAATTGCTCGCAGCCGATCACCGTAACCGCTGTCTATCGCTGCAGAAGCTATCTACCTTTACTATTCAAGGAATCGTAGTTTAATAGAGAAGCTACCCAAATGACTTTTAGCAACGCTCGCAAGACTGGCGCAGCATTGGTGCTGGGCGGCGGCATCGCTGGCGTGCAGGCGGCCCTCGACCTGGCTAACTCAGGCATCAAGGTCTACCTGGTCGAGAAGTCGCCCGCTATCGGCGGCAAGATGGCCCAGCTCGATAAGACTTTCCCCACCAACGACTGCGCCATGTGCATTTTATCGCCCAAGCTGGTGGAAGCAGGCCGTCACCTCAACATCGAGATCATCACCAACGCCGACCTGATTGGCTTGGACGGAGAGGCCGGCAACTTCACCGCCACGGTGCGCCGCAATCCCCGCTACGTTGACCTCGAGAAGTGCACCAGTTGCAACGACTGCGCCGAGGTCTGCCCTATCCACGTGCCCAACGAGTACGAAGAGGGCCTGGCGGAGCGGACCGCCATCTATCGCCCCTACGCCCAGGCTGTTCCCAACGCCTACCTCATCACCAAGAGAGGCACTAGCCCCTGCAAGCACACCTGCCCCGCCGACACCAGCGCCCAGGGCTACATCGCTCTCATCGCCGCCGGCCGCTACGAAGATGCGCTGGAAGTCATCAAACAGTACAACCCCTTCCCGGCCACCGTGGGTCGGGTCTGCCATCACCCCTGCGAGAGCGAGTGCAACCGCAATAAAATTGACGAGCCGGTGGCGATTTGCGCTCTCAAGCGGTTTGTGGCGGATACCGTGTATGCGCGGCGGGACGCGGAGGGAACTCAGGGAAACTCAGGGGAACTCAAAGAACTGGCGCCGTTCCCTCTGGCTCCAACGGAACTGCCACCCCAGGATAAGCGGCGAGTGGCGGTGGTCGGTTCGGGCCCGGCCGGGCTGACGGCGGGCTACTTCCTGGCCCGCATGGGCTACCAGGCAACGCTCTTCGAGGCGCTGCCGGTGCCGGGCGGCATGATGCGGGTCGGCATCCCAGCCTATCGCCTGCCCCGCGACGTGCTAAATCACGAGATTGACGAGATTCTCAAGCTGGGCGCAGAGCTGAAGCTCAACCACCCCATCAGGAACATCAACAGGCTTTTCGAAGAGGGATACTCGGCCATCTTTCTGGCCATCGGCGCCCACGAGCCGCAGAAGCTGGGAATCCCCGGCGAGGATGTCGAGGGGGTGTTTCACGGCGTGCCCTTCCTGCGGGCCGTGAGCCTGGGGGAAGATGTGCGATTGGGAGAGCGGGTAGTCATTGTTGGCGGGGGCAACACGGCCATAGACACCGCCCGCACGGCGCGACGATTGGGCAGTCGAGAGGTGACCATCGCCTACCGCCGAGGCCGTGAGGAGATGCCGGCCAACTCCTGGGAGGTGGACGATGCCGAGGCGGAGGGGGCGCAGTTGCAACTGCTGACCCA
>CAYNWI010000011.1:15229-16726 GCA_964400825.1 uncultured Anaerolineae bacterium
CGGCCACGTCAGCGGCGTGCGCTGCATCAGGATGCGCCTGGGCGAGCCTGACGCCAGCGGTCGCCGCCGCCCTATCCCCATCGAAGGCTCGGAGTTCGTCATCCCCTGCGATACCATGGTGGCCGCCGTGGCCCAGGCCCCGGAGATCAGCTTCCTGGATCCCGATCACGGCCTGGAGATCACCCGGCGCGGCACCTTCGCTGTGGATCCCCAGACCCTGGCCACCAACCGACCGGGTGTCTTCGCCGGGGGCGACGCGGCGGCGGGACCCGGAGCTCTCATCGAGGCCATCGCCGCTGGCCGCCGGGGAGCCCTCTCCATTGACCGCTACCTCAGGGGAGTGCCGCTCCTCACCCCCCGCGAGCTGACTCCCCTGCCGGTGGCCGAGTTGACCGACGAAGAAATCGCCGACAAGATCGGGCGCGGCGAAGTGGACCTGCGGCCGCGAGTAAAGATCCCCACCGTCCCGGTGGACGAACGAGTCCGCGATTTCCGCGAGGTGGAGCTGGGCCTCACCGAGGAGCAGGCCCGCGCCGAAGCCCTGCGCTGCCTGCGCTGTGGCCTCTGCTCCGAATGTTACCAGTGCGTGCTGGCCTGCCAGGCCGGGGCCATTGACCACCAGCAGGCTCCCTACGAAGAGGAGTTGCAGGTCGGAGCTGTGGTGCTGGCCCCAGGCTACCAGTTGTACGACGCGGAGCGCTCAGGGGAGCTGGGCTACGGCCGCTATCCCAACGTGCTCACCAGCATGGAGTTCGAACGGCTGCTCTCCGCCTCCGGGCCGACGAGAGGCCACGTCACCCGACCGTCGGATCACGAGGAACCCAAACGAATCGCCTTTTTGCAGTGCGTCGGCTCCCGCGATCAGCATCACGACTACTGTAGTTCCGTGTGCTGCATGTACGCCACCAAGGAAGCGATGCTGGCCCTGGAGCACGTGCCGGGCGTCGAGTGCCAGATCTTCATGATGGACATGCGGGCCTTCAGCAAGGGCTTCGATGCCTATTTCGAGCGCGGCAAGGAGCTGGGCATCAAGTACACCCGCTGTCGCATCTCGTCGCTGAAAGAGGACCCCCGCACCAGGGACATCCTCTTCCAATACCAGACCGAAGACGGCCACCTGGGCACCGAGCGCTTCGACCTGGCCGTCCTCAGCGTGGGGCTGGAGCCTCCGGCTGAGGCGAAAGCCCTGGCGGAGACCGTGGGCATCGAGCTGGATCAGCGGGGCTTCTGCCGCACCGAGCCTTTCCAGCCCGTGGAGACCAGCCGCCCAGGGGTCTACGTCTGCGGCACCTTCTCCGAGCCGAAGGACATCCCTGAGAGCGTCACCCAGGCCAGCGGCGCGGCGGCGGCGGCCTTGTCGCTGATCGGCACCGAGCGCGGCACCCTGGTCGAGGAAAAGGTTTATCCGCCGGAGATCCCCGTGGCCATCACCGACGAGCCGCGCATCGGGGTGTTCATCTGTTCCTGTGGGTCGAACATCGCCGGCGTGGTGGACGT
>CAYNWI010000012.1:0-16723 GCA_964400825.1 uncultured Anaerolineae bacterium
TTATGGTGACTGCGGCTCTTAGTATACCCCTACCCGCAATTCTGCGCTACTGATATTACCCGGCCACGATCTGAGTCGTAGGCCATAGCATGTGCCCATCGGCTTGGGGGGGAGGTTGTGGGATGTCTTTGTGTCCAGTTGGCCCCGTCGTATTCCCAGGTATCGGAGAGGGCGTTCAGGGGACCAGAGGGCAATCCACCAAATAGAATCATTCTACATCGTACAGGGTCATGGACCATACTCGTAAGCTTGCGAGCGGGAGGTGAGGTAGGGGTGTGAACCTGCACCCAATCCGACCCATCGTACTCCCAGGTATCGCTCTCGATGCCAGGATGACTGTCGCCACCAAAGAGCACGACCCTTTGCCGGCAGGCATCATAGGCCACCGCGAAGCCTTCTCGTGCTGAGGGACTGTGAGCAGTATAAACCCTTCTCCAATCAGTGCCATCATACTCCCAGGTGTCATCGAACCAGGTATCGGCATGTTCTCCTCCAAATAGTACAACGACACGACGCTGTGCAGCGTAGGCCAGATTATGCCAGTATCTAGCCGGGGGTGTATGCGCCGTTGATACTTGGGTCCACGTGCTGCCATCGTACTCCCACGTGTCAGATCGCTCACCTCCATCTCGCCCCCCAAACAGCACCACCACCCCGCGATGGGCGTCATAAACCATTGCTGCACTCGCCCGCTCCATATCAGAACGCGATCCTGCCAGAAACCATCGAGTCACCGGTGAAACGGTTGATGTCGGCGTAGGGGTTGGTGTTGAAGTACGAGTCGGTGTACGGCTAGGTGTAGGGGTAAGAGTTGGCGTCGGCGTGACAGGGCCTCCCACCACTGCACGAATCATGTAGTCCTCATCAGATGGAACTGGATTGGGAGCCCCTCCGGGTGTTCCAACATAGCTCCGCTGGTGGTGTGGGGGAGTGTTATCGACCCCAAGCCAAGGCCCGTTTGGACATTCGGTTATCCACTGCCAACCAACGTAGAAATCTCCACTAACGAAGACTTTATCACTTGAGATATCGACTTCAAACCACCCTTCAGAGGGCGTCACTTCTCGTGAAAATATGCTGTCAAAATCAGCGCCCAGTACATGAACTCTTACATTCTTCATCTCGTCCCCAATATAGAACTTGAGCTTTCGAATTTGGGCTTCTGACGAAACGGTAAACTTGACTGCTCCCATCCCACCCGGCGAAGTCACGAATCCGAAATCAGCCTCTCCATCATCATAAAAAAGCTCAATCTGGGGCTGGGGGCTTGAGGAGTAGTTCTTCACGATGAGGGGGAGGTAGATCCTGAACTCGGTTGGGATTGGTGTTCGTGTGCCAGTTGGTGTTGGCGTCGGTGTTCTGGTTGGCGTGTTGGTTGGTGTGGGCGTGAAAGTGCTAGTGGGGGTTATGGTGACAGTGCCTTCTTCAGCAGTGAGATTGAGTGGCAGGCTTGTGCCGCTATGCCAGGTCCCAGTCTGGTCCGCCGTATAACTTGCTATTTTGAAAACTATCGTCTCTCCCTCTACTCCTCCATCCTTCCCAGGAGTATCGGGATCGTCTCCGGGCACATCAATGGAGTAAACAGAATCCCCTTGCCACGTTTCCGTTTCTGTTTCGGCGTATTTCACTCCTCCAATCCAAGCGGAGACCTTTGTACCATTAGGCACATTAGATCCATTGAGTTTCACAGTGCCGTAGAAACTTGATGGTATCGGCGGCACGGCCTCTGCCACTGTCGGCGATAATGCTAAGAGTACCATTGCCGCTATTAGTACACTCGTCATTCTGATAGCGTCTTTCATCTCTGACTCCCTTCAGTTGCTAACAGTTAGCACGCAATCCTCGCTGACCTTGATCCAGTATGCCAATCCTGGTTGCATCTCTGTCAGGTCATTGGCATAGGGCGGCGCAGTGACATCATACTTCTTCCAAGGATCTGCCGTATCCAAGGCATCATAGGCATAGACTAGCGTGTATTTCCCTTCTATTGAAGAGAGAGCATCCGTAATAGACTTGGCTTGAGTTGATGGGTAACCCACCAAGTTCCACCCCTCGCACAATTGGATGTCAGATCCGGTGGGTACCTGTCCCGAAACACTGAGGGTGGAGGTATCCGTGACCCTGATCCAGATACCCATCTTTTCATCCAGGTTGGTCAAATCGTTGGCGTAGGGCGGGGCATTGACATCGCGCTTTTTCCAAGGATCGGCTGTGTCACAGCCGTCGTAAGCGTAGACTAGATCATAGTTCCCAGAAATCGAAGAGAGGACGGTTCCGACAGAGGTGTCTGCGGGAACCAGGGGCAGGGAGATCAAGTTCCAATCTGGTTGGAGAGAGACTGTTTTTGGAATCAAAGGGATTGGCTCACCGGGCGTTGTGGGGTAGGTGAGTTGGTAGTCGTCTATTTGGCCGGGGTTGGTGGCTTTTGTCACATGGTCTATCTGAGCCCTCTCTCCCAGACCAACTACCTCGGTAGCCAAGGTGTACGTCCCTGATCCTCGACCAATAACTTTGACATCCCAACTCCCTTCCATGTCCATTATCAGCACATACTCAGGTTCAGCATCAGGGCCGCTGTAGTACACCACTTCTGGGATTTCCTCAACCACCTCCCCAGTGTTTGGATCCACACCCACATGTCTGCCATGAGGGTCGGTGATGTAGAAATCGGCCGGACTGCCAAGGTAAAGGACCGCTCTTTGAGCATCCCACTCTCTAGCCTGTACTTCTGTGAGATGCTCCTCATCGTGATAGATGTCATCAGGGAAAACAATGCTTGGAATAGCCCAGCGGTTGCAGTGATCTTCGCTATACCCCATCTCATAACAGCGTCTTACACTCCAGTCACCGTCTAAATCAATTCTGCAATCATCTCCGGAACCACAATACGCTCGCCATACTAGCTGGCTGCAATAGTAAGCATCCATCCTCCATTTATTCCAAAGTTCGATGTTGTATGGCTTGCCGATTTGATCTTGCGCAAACAAGACGGCTACGAGCTTCCAAAGCTCTGTTGTGTTGACCCGCTTAACAACCCAGTCCCTTGAGGTGCAGAAACCGGCTTGATCGATCGGCCGTTGTGTTACACCCTCTCCGATCGCTTCAACGGCCTGTTGATCGCCGGCGTATATAGCTGTATGCCCCCAATATCCACCGAATTTCCCCACCCAGAAATCAACGAGAGGCGACGCATTCACCATTAAGATGTCACCCGGCTCCAGCTGGCTTAAGTCCAGCCCATTTGGAGCAATGCAATCGTTGACGGTCAAGGTACGAGTGCTGGACTGGGCCCCGTTGTCTGCGTTGTCCCGCGCCTTGACGTAGTACTCTAGTGTCCCCGCTTGGCTGAAGGGGCCAATGGTGGCTACGTAGGTGTCCCCTGATTCCCTGGTCATGTCGATGCAGGTCTCGGAGCTGCCGGGCGGCGTGTAGCACAGCCGGACCCAGGCCAGGCCCGAGGCGTTGGGCGGTGGGTCGGTGACATCAGCCCGAATGGTGACGGTGGTAGGCTCAGGACAGCCCTGCTTGTTGATGGCGTCGCTGGACCGTCGGATGTTGGTGATGGAGGGCAGGGTGGTGTCACAGCTCCCCATTACCCGAATCTCGTAGCTTCCACCTTGTGGATCGTGATCTGATTGGTAAACGCGGAGATAATAGACACCATCGGCAGGTGCAACCCAGTCAATATGTTGGAATATCGGAGCTTCACCGTAGCTGCCACAGGCCAGCATTGTCTGCCCGTGGGTATCGTAGAGGCTAAGGAATGGATATACATGGTCGTTGCTGAGGTTGAAAGTTTCGGCTGCATACGTGCAGGTGGCCGTTGCATCAAATTTCACCCAATCATCCTCAAACATGTGGCAGAGCCGATGTGTTTGAGATGCGCCATCGGTGGTGATCCATTTGGCTTCTTGATACGTATCGTCAGGTTCGTACGCGTCTGTACAAATCTCCCGCACAATGTAATAATCATCAGATTCACATATACGCACCTGTTCTGGATACATAGCCATAGCTTCGGGATAATACATCCCATATACTTCAACCGTGTCTCCTTCCTCAATGTTTGGATCTCGATACCCTCCGTCACAACCACCCGCTACATATGTCCAAACAGGCACCTCTCCAGAGATCGATGGACCAAATATGACTTGCTCAACCTGTACTGCCCATCCATCAGCGCTTATCACATTGTCGAGAGAGCCCAGCGTTGTCCCTCTGAACTTTATCTCTTCACCAGGTTGCGGAGTGGGTGTGAAAGTGGGCGTCTTCGTCGGAGTTATGGTAGGCAAGGCTGTCCTAGTCGGCGTCTTGGTTGGCGTAGCTGTTCGAGTTGGAGTCCTAGTGGGTGTGGCTGTTTTGGTTGGCGTAGCTGTTCGAGTTGGGGTCCTAGTCGGCGTCTTGGTTGGCGTAGCTGTTCGAGTTGGAGTCCTAGTGGGTGTGGCTGTTTTGGTTGGTGTTCTGGTCGGAGTGGGGGTCTTCGTTGGCGTCCTGGTGGGCGTAGCCGTTCTGGTCGGTGTTCTAGTTGGTGTAGCTGTCTTGGTTGGTGTCACTGTTTTGGTTGGAGTCCTAGTTGGCGTAGGTGTGTTCGTTGGAGTTCTCGTAGGTGTCCGCGTCCTCGTGGGCGTATAGGTTGGTGTTGGACAGTTGTTTACGGTAACGGTGTAAGTAGATGAACTACACTCGTTTCCTGCATTGTCCCTGGCCTTGATGTAGTAGTAGACCGTCCCAGCTTCGGAGAATGGGCCGATTGTAACCCTATAAGTTGAGCTGCTGCTGGCAGGGGAAAAAAACGGTAGGCTCATGTTCACACAGGTCCAACTGCCATAATTGAGCTTGTAGCAGAGCTTGACCCAGTCTACCCCGGAGGGGTCAGTGACATCAGCAGAGATGGTAACCGTAGTGGGCTCAGGGCAACCTTGCTTGTTGATGGGGTCATCAGACTCTGAGATGTCGGTGATGGAGGGACAGGTGGTGTCGGAGATTTCAACAATGTAATAATCATCGGACCAGCACATTCTTACGGTCCAGTAACCCTCAGAAGATTGGGCTAATCCATATACCTCAACCTTATCTCCAGCATCAATATTCGGATCTGTGTACCCTTTGGTACAACCGATCGAAGGCCACGAGGTAACGACAGTTACCTCTCCGGAGATTGATGGGCCGAATATGACCTCTTCCACCTCTACCATCCATCCACTGCCGCTTATCCATGGGTAAAACTGGAGCGCTGTTCCCCTGAACTTTATCTCTTCACTGGATTGGGCAAGAATGCATTGGGGCTTGTTAGCCCACACTGGACTAATGCTGGCAAACAGCATCAGCAGCGCCAGAGCTATCGAGATATTCCTTTTCATCATTGTCTCCTCCCACGTTGCAAAAATAAAAGCGCCAACGGCAGGCATAGAGCTATCCCTGCGTTGGCGCTCGTTTCGGGCCACCGATTGCCACTTGCACTTTAGCTTGAGGATTCGTCGAGAGGTCAATGCCAGGCTGCATCGCCACGCCCTCCCTTGCTAAGTCATCTCAATTCTCGTCGGCCTCGTGAAAGCGATGTGTGAGCTGAGGGTAATCGTACTACCTGACGTTGTTCTTCACAAACTGCCCTGCTCGTCCCGGGCGCCAAAGACCTGGTCAAAAAACTGTTCCTGATCAAGACTTGCCTGCCACTGCTGGTGCCGTCGAACCGACTCGAGACGACGTCGTCGCGGTAGGGTCAGAAAACGAACGGTCTCTACCGGCCCTAACGCCGCCATCAGGGCCTCCAGACCACGGCGGATCATCTTATCTTCTGGTAAGTAAACCTGGGCTTTCACCGCAAATCCTCCTTCTCGCAAAAAGCAATTGGCGAGCCGCACCAGACGCTCGGCCGAATGCGGCGACACTTACGAAGCAAACGGTCGTCACAAGTTACAAAATCGCTCCCCGTTTGTTCAGCCAGAGCCAGGTGAGCAGCATCAGCAGGGCCCACTCCCCGTTGTACTAACTGCTCGGCTCGGTGCCGGGCTCGAGGCAAATCAAACGAGATACGGGTTCCAATCTCTTGCAGCAACAGTTGCAAGTGCTCTCGCTCAGCCACTTCCTTGATAGCAGCTATCTCGACATCATGAACCGGGGAGACGATCATGGTCAAGATCTTTGAACGAACGTGGCCGATGATCAGCAAAACTGCAGCAGTCTCCAGGTGAATGCGCATTTGATCCTGATCGTCAAAGGGCCTACAGAGGGCACAGACATCAAGATGGACGCGATGGGTTTTGGGCATTTTTAGCTTCTCGCAGGTTGGTCAATGGTGACGTGTGATCATGTTTCGGGTTAACTACAGTGTACCACAGCTTCCCACATCTGTCAAGGCTTGGCCGCCTGGTTTGCACATCGGGCTCTTGACAATTAACCCTGACCGGGTTATACTACTGTCATCAAAGTTGGCGCCGGCAAAGGCGGCCCACAGGCACACATCCACGACCGTTTCTGATAAGGCTCGAAGCCGAAAGGAGGTGGACTAAAACCGATTCAGCACAGGCCATCAGCGTTTAGTCTCGAACTTCATCTCAAAGGAGGAGAAAAATGGAAAAGCCCTGGCTCAAATTCTACGAGCCGCACGTACCGGAGCACCTTGATTATCCGGAGACCACTATGCCCGCTGCCCTGGAGGAGACGGCGCGCAAGTACCCCGACCACATCGCGCTCATCTTCAAAGACACCAAACTCACCTTCCGCGAGTACAACGCAGCCGTAGACCGCTTCGCCGCCGCGTTGCAGGGGTTGGGTGTCAAAAAGGGCGACCGGGTGGCTGTCCACCTGCTCAACTGCCCCCAGTTCCCCATCGCCTACTACGCCGTCCTGCGCATCGGCGGCATCGTGGTGCCCTGTAACCCCGTCTACACGGCCCGCGAGATGAGACACCAGCTCAAGGATTCAGGCGCTGAGGTCATCGTCACCCTCAGCCTGATGTACCCCATCGTCAAACAGATCCGCGCGGAGACCGAACTGCGCCACGTCATCGTGGCCAACATCAAAACCTATTTGCCGCCGCTCCTCAGGGTACTTTTCACCTTGCTCAAGGAGAAAAAAGGCGGCCACCGCGTGGACATCTCCGGCGACGCCAACACCTACTGGTTCACCGACCTGCTGGCCAAAGGGCCGGCCAAACCCCAACCCGTGGAGCTCTCCTGGGACGATACGGCGGTGCTGATGTACACCGGCGGTACCACCGGCGTCTCCAAAGGCGCGCAATTGACCCACCAGAACATCCTGATCAACGCCCAGCAGTGCAAAGTCTGGATCAGCGCAGGGGAGGCCGAAGACATCTCCTTGACCGCGCTGCCGCTATATCACAGCTTCGCCATGACTACCTGCATGAACATGGATACGCTCATTGGCGCGGCCATGCTCCTCATACCTGACCCGCGCGACCTGGAGGACGTGCTCAAGAACATCACCAAACACAAGCCGACTTTCTATCCGGGCGTGCCGGCCATGTACGTCGCCATCAACAACTACCCCGATCTGAGCAAGTACGACGTCGGTTCCATCAAGGCCTGCGTCAGCGGCGCGGCCGGGCTGCCAGTGGAGGTGCAGAAGCGCTTCCAGGAACTCACCGGCGCCAAGCTGGTGGAGGGCTACGGTCTCAGCGAGGCCACGCCGGTGACCCACGCCAACCCCATCTATGGCGATAACCGCGTCGGCACCATCGGCCTGCCCTGGCCCGATACCGAAGCCAAGATCGTGGACATCGAGACTGGCGAGCAGGTGCTGGGCGTCGGCGAGGCGGGGGAACTTTGCATTCGTGGCCCGCAAGTGATGAAGGGCTACTGGAACATGCCCGAAGAGACGGCCAATACTTTAAGGGAGGGATGGCTTTACACCGGGGACATCGCCGTCATGGACGAAGACGGCTATTTCAAGATCGTGGACCGCAAGAAGGACATGATCCTGGGCGCTGGGGGGTTCAACGTCTACCCCCGCGAGATCGAGGACGTGCTCTACGAGTACCCCAAGGTGTTGGAAGTAGCTGCCGCTGGCATCCCGGTGGCGGGCAAAGGCGAGCGGGTCAAAGTCTACATTGTCCTCAAGAAAGGCGAGACAGCTACCGAAGAGGAGATCATCGCCTTCTGCCGCGAGAACCTGGCCCCCTACAAAGTGCCCAAGTTCGTGGAGTTCCGCACCGAGCTGCCCAAGACCATGGTGGGCAAGATCCTGCGGCGGGTGCTGGTCGAGGAAGATAAGAAAAAGATGGGGCAGTGAAACGTAAAACGTCAAACGTGAAACGTGAGGAAAAAAGAAGCGGAGCCGCGTGTTGCGGCCCCGCTTCTTTTTGTGAGTGTACTTATCTACGGCTGACAACTCAGGCCAGCATAGCTTCCAACTCGGCACCCTCGAGGGTCTCTTGCTCTATGAGACGCTGGGCGAGGGCTATCAGCTTGTCCCGATAGGTGGTCAAAATCTCCTTAGCCCGGCTGTGGGCCTCGTCAATAAAACGTCGCACCTCGCGATCAATCTCCTGGGCCACTGCTTCGCTGTAATCGCGCTGTTCGGAAATCTCCCGGCCCAGAAAGACTAGCTCTTGCTTCTGGCCAAAAGTCATCGGCCCCAGCTTCTCACTCATCCCGAACTCACAGACCATCTTCCGCGCCAGTTTGGTAGCCTGCATCAGGTCACTGGCAGCACCCGTGGTCACGTCGTTGAACATCAATTCTTCCGCCGCACGCCCCCCCAGAAGCCCGGCCAACTGGTCCTTGAACTTGGCCCGGTGCTTGAGGTAGCGGTCTTCTTCGGGCAAAGGCATGGTGTAGCCCAAAGCCATTCCCCGCGAGACGATAGAGACCTTGTGCACAGGATCGCACTGGGGAAGATTATTCATTACCATGGCATGTCCAGCCTCGTGATAGGCAATGATCTTCTTCTCCTCGTCGCTGATGATCCTGCTCTTGCGCTCCGGGCCAGCCAGTACCCGCTCAATGGCCTCCTCGAACTCCTCCATGCCGATGACTTTCTTGCTCGCCCGTGCTGCCAATATAGCCGCTTCGTTCACCATGTTCTCTATGTCAGCTCCCACGAAGCCAGGTGTCCGCCTGGCGAGTACCTCCAGGTCAATGTCGTCAGCCAGGGGTTTGCCCCGCACGTGCACATCCAAGATACCCTCGCGCCCCTTTATGTCGGGTATGTCCAACACCACCCGCCGGTCGAAGCGGCCTGGCCGCATGAGGGCAGGGTCGAGAATATCGGGACGGTTGCTGGCGGCCAGGATGATGACATTGGTATCAGTATCGAAGCCATCCATCTCCACCAGGATCTGATTCAGGGTTTGCTCGCGCTCGTCGTGGCTGCCTCCCAGGCCGGCCCCGCGATGACGACCCACGGCATCTATCTCGTCAATGAAGATAATGCAAGGGCTGTGGCGTTTGGCCTGATCGAAAAGGTCACGCACCCTGCTCGCCCCCACGCCCACGAACATCTCCACGAACTCGGAGCCCGATATGTTGAAGAAGGGCACCCCCGCCTCGCCCGACACCGCCTTGGCCATGAGGGTCTTGCCCGTGCCCGGCGCGCCCACCAGGAGCACCCCTTTGGGGATGCGAGCCCCCAGGGCAATGAACTTCTCCGGCTCCTTGAGGAACTCCACCACCTCGTACAGCTCCTCCTTGGCTTCTTCCACACCGGCCACGTCCTCGAAAGTGACCGTTGGCTGGTCGCCGGTGAACATGCGAGCCCGGCTCTTGCCAAAGGAGAGAGCCTGGTTGTTGGAGCCCTGGGCCTGGCGCAGCAAGAAGTAAAAGAGGACCATGAAAAGGATAGCGGGCAAGATACCACTAAGCAAAGGCAGCCAACTGGCCCAACCACTAGGCTGCTGGTACTCAATGGTAACCGCCGCTATTTCCTCTTCGCTAACACCCAAATTGCGCAACACCTCAACGACATTTGCATCGGACCCCTTGCGGGCAACCACCGGCTCCCTGCCACCCTTGAACTCCACCTCCAGAGTAGAGTAATCTCCTGTGATGATGATCTGCTCTACCCTGCCTGCTTTGATCTCAGCAGCCACCTGACTAATGGGCATCTCCTCAACCTTCTCCGACTGCGAAGAGAAGTTGAGAAACAGAAACGCCGCTGCCACCAAGATAATTAGATAGACAAAGATATTTCTAAACCTTCCCCCAAACACCGTTTTCCTCCGTCCAGTGATCAACTATTAGCCTTCGCCCCTCACTCTGCACCTGTAGACGACTGCCAAGAAAGCCACTTTCGATTTATCATGCTATTCCGGAGTGCAGGCGGACTGGCGTCCGCACTCCAAGCCGACAATATTATACCAGAGATCAGCTAAATGCGCCAATCGAGAACCGCCATGGAGCAGTTTTGGACCCACTGATTCTACTGAGCAGGAACCACTCGTAATTCCTTTACCAGGACGCTATCCTGCAACACCGTCGCTTGACCAGGATCAACCACCGGCAGGCGCTGCATGGTAGCCTGGGAATACATGCCCACTTTGAGCCAGTAGAGGTCGGGAGAGGCATCGCCGGGGATGAGGAGCTCATAGGGGTCTCTCACCAGCTCACCTGTCACCCACGAACCGGTGGGATGGGTCCCCTCGCGCGGCTGAACGTCCCGCTGCACCAGGGTTGCCCCGTCGGCCTGGGTCACGTGCACAAAGACGGTGTAGTTGTCCTGGATCGGCTGCAGGGCACGCCAATATAAAACCAGTTGCAGCGTCTCCCCCGGCTCCAGGCTGTCGTCCTCCAGATCGCAGGCTACGAGGAGCACCTTGTGGTCCAAATTGGCGTCCAGCATCAGTCGCGGGCCGCTGCTGACGATCAGGGTAACAACACTGCCTTCGGAGACAATGGAGCCAGCAGGGGGATCCTGGGATAAGATAACGCCCTCAGCTTCTTTACTCCAGACCCCCTTCTGAGAGATGTCCAGGCCCATCTCCCTCAAGCCAGGCTCGGCCGCCGTGATCGGCAAGCCCTCTACCGCTGGCACGGAGACGAAATTCGGACCCTGACTTATAACAACTCCTATGGTCTCCCCTTCCCTAACCATCTGGCCAGCAGGTGGCATTTGGGCGATGATGTTCAGAGCCGGTATAGATGAATCGTGCCTCTCCCCCACCACAGCTAACTGCAAGCCCGCCTCTTCGACCAGCCTCCGCGCTTCCTCCTGACTCAGGCCGACCAGGTCAGGCACCTGTACCTGGTCGGGCACGGGAGTGGTGACAACCACCGCCGTAGCGGTGGGCTGCGGCGCAGCCGCATTGTAGCGCTGATAGACCTCGTTTGCCAACAGTATCAGGCACAATATGGCTAGAACAGCCACGCTCCCCAGAAAAATAGCCAGCCAATCTCGGCCCCTTTCCTCTTCTTCGTAATGTTCTTCCTCAGGCTCAGGCCGGCGGGGCCGGGGCTCAACAAGTGTGGGACGCCGAACAACGAGGGCTTCCTCGCTCAACCGACGATAGCTATCCAGGATGCGCCCCAACTGATCCGCTGTGCGGTAGCGGGCGGCAGGCTCTTTAGCCAGCACCTTGCGCACGATCCGCTCAACCTGCAGGGGCACGTCAGGATTCAGTTGACGCAGGGGCAGCGGCTCCTCCCGCAGGTGTTTGAGAGCCACGCCCATGCCGGTCTCAGCTTCGAACGGCGGGCGGCCCGTCAGCATCTCGTAGATGAGAACGCCGATAGAGTAAACGTCGGAGGCCAGGCTCACGTCTTCGCCGGCTGCCTGTTCCGGCGCGAAGTAGTGAGGCGCGCCCCAGACGATCTCCCCCTCGACAACAGAGGCTGGCGAAAGGGCACAGGCGAGCCCAAAGTCGGCCACCTTGACCCGGCCATCAGCGGAAACGAAGACATTCTGAGGCTTGACGTCGCCGTGCACCATGCCCAGTCGGTGGGCATACCCTACCGCAGTGCAGATTTGGATGACAATATCCAGAGCCTGTCCGATGGAAAAAGGGACCCCTACCCGGATCAGCTCTTTGAGAGTTGGCTCCTCCACCAGCTCCATCACCAGGTAGTGGCGGTCGCCATCCTGGCCCGCCTCGTAGGTGGCAACGATGTTAGGATGCGCCAAACTGGCTACCGCCTGAGCCTGGCTGCGGAAGCGGGCCAAGAAAGCCTCGTCCTCAACGTAGCTCTGGCGCAGCACTTTGACCGCCACCGGCACCCCCCGCCAGGTATCCTCGGCCCTGAAGACGATGGCCATTCCCCCCGCACCGATCTCGGTCAGCAGCCGGTAGCGCTTGTTCAGGATGATTTCTTCGGTCATGTGTATCTGCATTCTCCGGGAACAGTTAGCACATATTATACCAGCTTCTGTGCCAGACGCAACTTGATTTCCATCCAGTTTTGTGCCATAATACCCTGGATTCAGGATTGCTCTGAGGGGATTCCTTCGACGAGGCTCAGGACAAGTGCCAAATCCCCGCCTTGGGCCTGGATCTGGCGATCCAGGCCGAGCAAAACTGGATCTACCGAGTCCTCTCAACGAAGGGAAAACGCATGACCGCCGATCATCGAAGATTGACGCAAATCCTGGGCGCTTTTGCCGAAGCCCAAGAGACCCCCTACCCCAACTGGCCCGACCGCTACCCTGGCTATCAGGCCATGGGCTATTTCTGTACCTACGTCCCTGAGGAGATCATTCACGCCGCCGGAGTCGTGCCGCTGCGCATCCGTTCTGGCGACCAAACACCCAGCCGCGCCGATGCTCACCTGCAAAGCTACACCTGTGCCCTCTGCCGCAGCGCGCTGGATCAGTCCCTGCGCGGCGATCTCGGCTTCCTGCACGGAGTGGTCTTTCCCCACACCTGCGACACCATCCAGGCTCTGACCGACATCTGGCGAATGAGCTTCCCCGGCCTCTACGTGGAAACCATCGTCCAGCCGGTGCGCCTCTCTTCCCCCAGCACCCGTCCCTATCTCATCGCCGAGCTACAACGTTTTCGCCACTCCCTGGAAGAGCTCATCGGCCAGGAGATCAGCGATCAGGCTATCAGCGCGAGTATCGAATTATACAACGAGAAGCGCCGCCTCCTGGCCCGACTGTACGATCTGCGCGACCGGCTCACCGCGCCTGAGCTCTTCGCTGCCACCGGCGCGGGTTTCATCATGCCTCCGCAGGACTATAACCAGCTCCTTGGCGAACTGGTCGAGCTCCTGGCTGAAGAAGGGGTAAGCATTCTCCCCTCCCTCCCAGGGAGGGGTTGGGGGAGGGTGGATCCACACCAACCAGGATTTAAGGGGCCTGGCCTCGTCCTCGTCGGCGCGGTGCTGGACGATCCAGCGATCCTGACGATCGTTGAGGAACTGGGCGCGCGGATCGTGGGGGACGACCTCTGCACAGGCAGCCGCTACTTCGCTCAACCTGTCGAAACCGATGGCGACCCCATCGCCGCCCTGGCCGATCGTTACCTCAACCGTCGGCCCTGTCCGGCCAAGTACCATCCCGACTACGAGCCAGGCGAACACCTGCTGAAGTTGGTCAGCGACTCTCAAGCCGACGGTGTGGTCTTCATCCTGGAGAAGTTCTGCGATCCCCACGCCTTCGATTACGCCATGGTCAAGGAGAAGCTCGACGCCGCCGCCGTGCCCCACCTGCGCCTGGAGATAGAACACGTCCCCGCCCTCGGCCAATGGCGCACCCGCCTGCAAGCGTTCTTGGAAATGATCAAGCAGGAGTAACTACCCTAAAAGTGTCATTGCGAGGCACGGTTTTTGTGCCGAAGCAATCTCCAATTCGCGGGGTGGGGATTGCTTCGCCTTCGGCTCGCAATGACAGGAGTAGCTATGGCCAGGAAGTACAAGAAACTGCGCACCGCCAAGGACCTCAATAAACTGATGACGCGCTACTATACCAAGAGCAGGATCATCGGCAGGCTCAAGCCCATGGCCTGGGTGACCAGCGGCGCTCCCATCGAGATCCTGGCAGCCATGGGCATCGCCTCGGTCTATCCGGAGAACTACGGAGCCCTCTGCGGAGCCCGAAAAGTAGCGACCTCCCTGTGCCAGGTAGCCGAGGCCCAGGGCTATTCCCAGGATCTGTGCTCTTACGCGCGAAGCCACATCGGCTCGGTGCTGGATGGGCGAGAGGCACCGATGGGCGGCCTTCCCAGGCCCGACCTGCTGATAGCCTGCAACAACATCTGCGGCACAGCTCTGAAGTGGTACCAGGCCCTGGCCCAACACTACCACGTTCCCCTCTTCCTCCTGGATACCCCTTTCATCCACGGCCCCCAGATGGAAGAACACGCCGTCCAGTACGTGGCCGCTCAGTTGGAAGAATTCATCACCTGGCTGGGTAAACACACCGGGCGCAAGCTGAAGCAGAAGAAGTTCATGGAGACGCTGGAGCTATCCAATCGCGCCATCGGCCTTTGGTGGGAGATTCGGGAGCTGTGCCAGGCCCGGCCCTCCCCTCTCAACGCCCCCGACCTGTTCGTCAACATGGCCCCCATCGTCGTGCTGCGGGGCACGAGGGAAGCGGTGAGCTTCTACGAGAAGCTCAAGGCGGAGGTGGAGGAAAGAGTGGAGGAGGGAATAGGCGCCATCCCTGAGGAACGCTACCGGCTGCTGTGGGACAACATCGCCATCTGGTACCGACTGTTCCGCTTTTTCGGCTACTTCGTGGACTTCGGGGCCTGTTTCGTGGTGGACACCTACACCAACGCCTGGGCCACCTCGGTTGACGTGAGCGACCCCATCGAGGGTCTGGCCCGCACCTACACCTCGGTCTACATCAACCAGAGCTTGCCGGCCAGGGCCGAGGTCATGGTGGATCTGGCGGAGCGCTTTCAAGTGGACGGCATCGTCTTCCACTCCAACCGCAGTTGCAAGCCCTACTCCTTCGGCCAGTACGACCTGCGGCGCATCGTGTCCGAGCGCACGGGCAAGCCCGGCCTCATTATCGAGGCCGACATGTGCGACACCCGCGCCTACGCCGAGGAGCCACTGAAGACCAGGATCCAGGCGTTCATGGAGACGCTGGCCGCGCAAAAAGTTGGAAATTAGAAATTAGGAAATTAGAAACTAGAAATTAGAAACTAGAAAATGAGTTGGTTTATCAGAAGAATCGTTGACCTCTTCAACGCCTTGGCCAATTTGTACTATTCGCGGAAGTATGGGGCCATCGCCGAGAGCATGGGGCTGGAAGAGAGCCAGGTCAACGCCCAGAAACGAGGCTTTATCATCCTCCAGATAGATGGCCTGGCCTATGACCATCTACGCCAAGCTATGGCCAAAGGCTATGCCCCCCACATGAAGCGCCTGCTGGAGAAGAAGGTCCTCAAGCTGGCTCGCTGGCGCTGCGGCTTGCCCAGCACCACCCCCGCAGTCCAGGCGGGCATCATGTTTGGCAACAACTTCGACATCCCCGCCTTCCGCTGGTACGAGAAGGAAAGCGACACGTCGGTGGTCTGCAAGCTGCCTGGGCTGCTCAAGGCCATGCAAGACCGCATCTCCATCGGTCGGCGGGGCATCCTGCAGGGCGGCTCCAGCTACGTGAACATGTTCGACGGTGACGCCAGGCTCTCTCTCTTCACGCTGAGCGCCATGCACAGCCAACGCTTCTTCGAAAACGTGCGGGGCGTCGGGTTCCTGCTTCTGTTCCTGCTCAGCCCCCTGCGGGTGCTGCGGGTCATCGTGCTTTCCCTGTGGGGGTATCTCGTTGACCTGGGCAAACGGTTCGTCGCTCTCTTTGTGCCCGGCCATCACCGACCCTTCAGCGTCCTATCCCCCTTTCTGCAGATCATCACCAACGTCGTCTTCCGGGAGATACAAACCTTCGCCTGTCTGATAGACATTTATCGCGGCATGCCGGCCATCTATACCAACTACTACAGCTACGACGAGGTCGCTCACCACCTCAGGGTAGGCAGCGCGGACGCTCTCAAAGCTCTGCGCGGTATTGATAAGCAGATCAGGCAGATTGACCGCCTGAGGACCCAGTACCACAAACGGCAATATGACCTGTACATCCTCTCGGATCACGGTCTGACCCCCTCCATCCCCTTCGAGAAAGCTTACGGTCGCACTCTGGGCCACTACATCACGGAGCAGCTAGGCGAAGGCATCTTCACCGACGAGCGGGGGGGCGACGAGAGGCCATCGGCGGCCAAAGCCCTGTTCCTGCTGGAGGAGCTGAAGGGAATAGAAGCGCGGCTCTCCGAACGAGGCGCCAGCCTGGTGCAGGCTACGTACCGTTTCGTGGACAAGAGGCTGGTCGTGGACCCTGCACTGAGCTCCGCCGAAGTGGATGAGGACACCTCCTGGGACCTCAGCAAAAGGGGCGACATCGTGGTCCGAAACTCCGGCTCCCTGTCGCACGTTTATTTCAACATCACCCCCCGACCGATGAACCTGAGTGAGATCGCCCTCGTCTATCCCGAATTGCTCAACCGGCTGGTAGAACACGAAGGCATCGGCCTGGTAGTGGGGCGCGAGGAGGGGGAGGTAGTTATCGTGGGCAAAGACGGGACACTGGCTCTCTCCCCCCATCCCCCCCAGATGGGAGGGGAAGAGGTTCGGGGCCAGAATCCCCTTCTCTCCCTTCCAGAACCAAAGCTCGCCGCGAGCCAATTGCGCCAGTTGGCCTCGTTCCCCCACAGTGGCGACATCATAGTCTTGGGCGCCTGGCGTGACGACGGGGAGGTCATCTGCTTCGAGGATCAGGTGGCCAGCCACGGCGGCCTGGGCGGCCCGCAGGACTACCCCTTCATCATGTA
>CAYNWI010000013.1:0-6210 GCA_964400825.1 uncultured Anaerolineae bacterium
ACTTGACCACGTCGCACTGCATGCCAACGTCATGCAGGCAAATGCCGGCCAGCAGCAGATAGGTTTCCTCGGCAGAGAGAGGACGGCCAGCAGTGACCGCCAGCAACTGCGCGGCGTAGCCCGCCAGCCGCTCGCTGTGGTGAATGCCGTGGTCCGTGTAATCTTGGATGATGCGCGGCGCATCGTCCGCCCAGATATCCTCCACCGCATTTCGAATTAGAGCTAGACTCTCGCGCAGCCTGCTTTCGGCAATCTGCTCCATTAACCGTTTTTCAATGTCAGTGAATTCAGCCATCATCGTCCTCCCTGCCAGCCTCAATCGCATACAACACCGTCATCAACCGCTCGTAGTCGTGCTTGAGGAGGCGGCGATTTCTCGCGCGGCCCGCTCCAGCCACTCCCCGTCCTCACCTCAGTTCGCCTCTCGTCTGGCGGCATCTTTGATGGCCTCCCAAAGCGCAACGACATCCGCGCCCAGTGTTCTGGCCTGACCATCCACGTAGACCTCGTCAAAGGCGGCACTCTGCTCCGGATCGGCGCCCAGGTAATTGAAGACCATCATCTCGTAGATGTCCGTCTCGTGCTTGCGCGACCGCCCCTCGGCCCAGGCCATCAGTTTGCCGACGATCACGTCCGCGGAGCGAGCACACCAGATCTCGAAGGGCTCGCTGCCCGGCACTTCGACCGTCTGCCGCACCCGGCGCTGGAACGCCCGACGATAGCGTGACGCCATCGTCAGGGGCACCAGGTCGGCCTTCTCCCCCCGGCTGGTGTCAATGATGTTGAACATGATGCCCAGGCGGATGGAATCGCGCATCTGCACCGGATCTGCATAATAGCGTGGAGGGGGATAAGCAGCGACCAGGGCCTCGATGTGCTCCTCGTCCAAGTCCACCACCATGTCTATGTCATAGGTAACGCGCGTGACGCCGTACACTGTAGCAGCGAAGGCACCGATGACCATGTAGGGTGCGCCGATGGCTTCCAAGGTGTGCAAGATATCCAGAAAAAGGCTAAGGTCTGGGGGACGTTCGTTGTTTGGCACGATCTATCTCCTCCAGCACTCTCAGATTGATCTCGCGGAGTGATAGGTGAGGGTACTGCCGGCGCAAGCGGCCACGGATCAACCCCACGGCCAGCTCTTGCGCGTCCAGCATCACCCAAATGCGCTGCCCAGGTGTAAGTTTACCCAACAAGCGCATCTGTTCCAGGTCTACGGGGTCAAAACGATAGGAACCGCTGAGTTCTTGGTCAGGCATTATTCCAGACCTCGTCATCAATCGCATACAACACCGTCATCACCTTTGCCGCAACGGATATGCAGCGGATAAACGGATGTGCGCTTCCCCATCCGCTTATCCGCTGTCCATCCGCTGCTCCGGCTCAATCGCATACAACACCGTCATCAACCGCTCGTAGTCGTGCTTGAGGAGGGCGGCGATTTCCCGCGCGGCCCGCTCCAACCACTCTCTGTCCTCGCCCCGCTGGCGATAGGCCTGGCGGACGTGAGCAGCCAGGAGTTGCTCGGACGGCACCTCGCCAACTGCCGAAAGGAGCAGGCGCAGGTAGTAGAGTCCCTCGGTGAAGGCCCGCACTTCTTCCTCCGTACATTGATGCACCGAGTAGTGAAGGGGTGGAGGCTGGGCGGGCAGATGCTGGCGAATGTCCCCCGTTCCCCCCAAAGTTGGGGGGCCAGGGGGGAGACCGTCCTCCACACAGCCCACCAGGAGGACGCTGAACTCGGTGCGCAGGGTGTGCCTCAGCTCCGGGTGCTCGTGGTAGATGGCCTGGTCGTAGACCTGCTCGGTGCTGCGTCGCACGGCGCGGCGGCCGGGATCCAAGCCAGCCGTGGTGCCATAGCTGACCACGCCGTAAACGCAGGCCCCATCGCCCACCTCGACTTTCACCAGGCTGCCCAGGGCCGGTGGCCGGTTGAGCTTAGGATCCAAGCTCTCGGCCACAAAACCTGTGGTTCCCGTTTCGATGATCTCACCTATTCTCATCATTATCCCCCAGAAGCCCATTCTCACGTTTCACGTTTGACGTTTCACGTTTGCCGCATGACGCGGCTTCACCCAGTCAAACAACGTCCATGCCCAACCTGACTATACCCCTCTTCTCCGCTTGCTGCGGTCTTTGGCCGAGCGGGCGTAGACGATGCCCCGCTCCGCCAGGGCCCGCTCCACCAACTCCTCCACCAACTGTCTCTCCGCTGCGGTGATGACGGCCCGCTCGTGGGCCTCCTGCAGGGCCGGGGGATAGGGTGGATAGTCGGGGCTGCGCTGACATTGGTCGTAGACCAGGGCGTGCACCAGGTTCAGCATCCCTCCATCCCGCATGACCCACTGAGGAGCCTCGATGCGCACCACCTCACCGCCCACGTTCAGGTAGAAAAACTGGACGTGGTGGCTCTCGTATTCTTTCAGGATGGCCGAGGTGCTCTCGAAAACGTCGGAGCGCCAGCCTTCTTCAAGAAGCCCCTCGAACAACTGCCGATCCAGGGCCGTGCCCAGGAACTGGCAAAGCGCGTGCTGTTCCCCGGCCAGGGAGCAATGTTCACAGTCCGAGGGATCGTCCCGGCAGAGCGAGACCCGCAGGGCGTTGGCCACGTCGTGGCTGCCGGTGTAACTGATGTAGCCAACCACCGGCACGCTGGCTGTCCGAAACCCGTCCAGACACTTCAGAAATTGGCCCAGAAACTCCTCCTTGACATCCTTCTCTTCGTTCTGCAACGGCCAGAGGATCAGGGAGCCGTCCCTCAGCACCACCATCGGATCGGTCACCGCCTGGACGGCTTTCAGCGCGGCCTGCAACTCAGCGATCTGCATCTTCACCCCCAGGCGCTCCCCCTCGATGGGGATGTTCTTCTGCCCAGGCGACAGGTAGAGGTCATCGTCCTCGAAACAGAGCTGCCCCTCCGAATCCAAATCGGCGTTGGGCTGGCGGCCGTAGGTCAGGATAGCGTGGCCGGTGTTGATGACGTAGTAGCGCAGCGAGCTGTGGCGGTCGGGGGGAATCGAGGAGCCGTCGGAGGCAACCACGCTGAAGTCGGCGGGAGGCAGCGGGGGCGCGAAGGTCTGGCTGAGGGTATGGACGGGGATAGCCACCAGCCAGGGAAATTTCCCGCGACGGTCGCGCACTTTGGCCCGCAGCTCCTCGGCATCCACGCTACGCAGAAGCTCTCGGGCCTGCCGCAGCAGATCGCCGCGCTCCTCGGCCACAAACGAGGCGGCCATCCTATTCACTTGCTGGCTGATGGGGCCCAGTTCTAGTGGCAATTAAATCTCCTCGCTGACTCGTTACTCGTTACCCATTCCCTCGTCACTCCCAACCAAATTATACTCCATAGTGCCCCCTTTGACAAGAACAGGCTTGCAACATCGGCCAGATTGTAGTAAAATAGGTGGTAGGGTTGCCCCGCTTTTTAGTGGCTGGAATGAGGTGAATGAGATGGTTCTAGATGCAAACGAACAACAAGCCCTGAGCGAGTATAGAGATTTCCTTCTGCAAAGGTTTGTCCAACAGGTTGAGCGGTCGGTTTTATTTGGTTCCAAAGCGAGGGTATCGAGCTGAGGGTATCGAGTTATGGAGAGCACGCACGGAGCTAAACCGCCGTGCTGAGAGGGCAAAGCCCCCTTAGGGAGTAATCAGGAGGTGTAAAATGAGCACGATCGCATTGGAGTTGCCGGAGCGCTTGACAAAGCAGTTGCGGCAAGAACTGATTTCGGATCAGGCGGTGAGTGAAGCCATCGCCGAGGCCGTCGAGGAATGGTTGGAAAGTCGCCGGCAAAAGGCAAAATCGGAGCGAGAGAGGATAAGAAAGGCTCTGCGTAGCACGGGGCTTCTCAGCGAAATGGGAGAAGAGTGGAATGACCTGATCGCCCAGGCGCCCCGCATGACCCACGATGAGATACAGCAGATGATGGCCGGCACGCCGCCCCTGTCGGAGCTCATCATCGCCGAGCGGGAAGAGGGGCGATAAGCCGCCAGCAACATGAAAGGGAGAGTTAGTCGTCATGACACAGACAGAAACCGTCAGCAGCTACGCTATTTACGACAAGCTACTCGATTTGGAGAAGAGTATTCGAGAGCCGAGAATGCTCTTCGTGACCGCAAAGTCACCAGAGGAAAGGATTTGCCGCCATCCTGTTTCTCTGGAGGGAATTTGGGCTGGCGCAAACATCACTGATGAGGATATCGAAG
Source organism: uncultured Anaerolineae bacterium (assembly GCA_964400825.1). Taxonomy (GTDB): domain Bacteria; phylum Chloroflexota; class Anaerolineae; order VGOG01; family VGOG01; genus CAYNWI01. The sequence goes on from CAYNWI010000013.1 coordinate 4,204, forward strand.
CCGCTAAACGCTCGATGTTTGCTTACCAGCATGAAGACAGGGATTACTAGTGATCAAACTACTCCACTTCGCTGACCTCCACCTGGGAATAGAAAACTACGGGCGGATTGACCCGGCGACGGGGCTCAGCACCCGCCTGACGGACTTCCTGCGCGCCTACGACCAGGTGGTAGATTATGCGCTGGAAAACGACATCAGCCTGGTGGTCTTCGCTGGCGACGCCTACAAAACCCGCGATCCGAATCCCACTTATGAGCGGGAGTTCGCCAGGCGCATCCAGCGCCTCTCAGCGGCGGGCATCCCTACCGTGCTGGTGGCGGGCAACCACGACACTCCCAGCGCGGCAGGCCGGGCCATCACGGTGGAGATCTTCGCCACCCTGGAGGTGGAAAACGTCTACGTAGCCAAACGACCAGAGGTCATCGCCATCGAAACCAAAGACGGCCCCATTCAGGTCGTGGCCCTGCCCTGGATCACCCGCAGCGCGCTGCTGGCCCGCGACGAGTACAAGAACAAGAACCTGGAGGAAATCAACCAGCTCATCCTGGACAAAGTGACCAACATCTTCGAGGGGGACGATGGCTTGCTCGGTCAACTGGACCGAACTGTGCCCACCATTCTGGCCGCTCACGCCACTGTCCAGGGAGCAAAATATGGCTCGGAACGGAGCGTGATGCTAGGCCAGGAGGTGATCCTGCCGCCCAGCCTGGCGAGGAACCCGGCCTTCGACTACGTAGCCCTGGGTCACATCCACAAGCACCAGGTTCTGAACGAGCAGCCGCCCGTGATCTACAGCGGCAGCATCGAGCGCATTGACTTCGGCGAGGAGCGGGAGGACAAGGGCTTCGTGGTGGCCGAGGTGGAGCGAGGGCGGGCCAGTTGGCGGTTCGTGAAAACGGACGCCCGCCCTTTCGTCACCATCGAGGTGGATGTCCAGAGCGACGATCCCACCGCCGAGATATTGGAGGCCATCGCCGCCCGCGATATCGAGGAGGCTGTGGTGCGGATCATCATCCACACGACTGCCGAAAAGGAGCCTCTCATCAACGAGGGCGAAATCCGTCGCGCCCTGGCAGGGGCCTTCCACATCGCAGCCATCGTCAAGGACGTGGAACGCAAGGTGCGGCTGCGCCTGGGCAATCAGCCCATCGAGGAGATGACGCCCCGCCAGATGCTAGAGCGATATTTTCAGGTGAAACAGACGCCTCCCGAACGCACCAAATTACTGTTGGAGCACGCCGAGGATATATTTCGGGCTTTAGAGGAAGAGAGATAATGGAGGTCCAACTATGAGTCCAAAAGTAGGAACCATCATGGGCAAGCTCAGTCTCGTCGCCGGAGCCAGGCAGGAACGGATCACGAACGTGGCTGCGGTTAAGCCGGCTCATCCTATCTTCCGGAAACGCAAGAAGGAGAGCCTGTACATCATTCTTGATGTGACGGGCGATCCCGTGGGTCGGGAAAGGATTTATGGCGAGCTGATCAGGATCATCGGTGAAGAGTACTTCCAGGCCCGGGGCAGCGTCACGGCCAAGCTGCGCCAGGCCATAGGAGTCGCCAACTCTTTTATATTGCAGGAGAACCTCAACGCGCTTCCCCACGAACAGCGCGCCGGGGGCATCACCTGCGCCGTGCTCAGGGAGGGAAACGTCTACATCGCCCAGGCAGGCCCGACCGCAGCGTACGTGTCCTATCAAGGGAAGTTGACGAGCTTCCCCGAAAGCCCGGTAACCGAGTTGGCCGCCGAAGAGGCCACGCCCCTGGGCTTTAAGAGAGGAATGCCAATCCGCTTCTACCGTAGCAAAGTGGGGGTAGGAGATGTTATCCTTCTGACGAGTGGCTCCCTGGCTCAACAAGCCGGTCCGGACCAGATCGCCCAGGCCGTTCTGGGGGAAGATGTAGACCCGGCCCTGGCCAGTTTGGAAAAGCTGGCAGGCGAGGGAGATGCCTCTGCCATGCTCGTCCGAGTTGCCCCCGTGGAGGAAAAGCCCAGAGCCAAACGCCAGG
>CAYNWI010000013.1:6310-9175 GCA_964400825.1 uncultured Anaerolineae bacterium
AGCGGCCAGCCAGGCCCGACTGGGATAGCCTGGAGCGCAAGGTGTCGTCAGCCTTGAGAGAAGCAGGCGACTTCCTGAGAAGGCTCCTGCCCGAACCGGAGGCCCCGGCTCCTAGAGAGCGCGTCGCGCCGCCGCGCCAGCCTCGCCGGCCAGCCGAAGGGCGCAGAAACCTCTGGATGAGCCTCGCCATCGCCATCCCCGTCATCGTCGTCATCCTGGTGATCGTCGTCTACTGGCGGCAGACGTTAGCCCGGCAAGCTCACTTTGACGAGCTGGTGGCCCAGGCCCAGCAGCAGATGGAGCTGGCAGGGCAGGTGGATGAAGCCACAGCGAGGGGCCATTTGCTGGAGAGCCTCGACCATTTAGCCGAAGCCGAGGAGCTGGGGCCTGGTAATCCCCAGGTGAGCGACCTGCGAGAGCAGGTTGACTACATATTGAATAAGATAGACAAAGTAACCAAGCTCGATTGGATAGTCCCCCTATGGGAGTACGGCGAGCCAGGCAGCGATCCCAGCCGGGTGATAATCGCCAACGACATTGACATCTACGTCCTGGACAAGAGCCTCGATCGGGTCTACAAGCACCTCCTCGACGACACCATGCAGGCGCTGCAGGAGCTGGACGTTGACCCAGTGCTCCTGCGCAAAGGTGATCAGCGAGACCCCATCGTGGTGGGCGAGCTGGTGGACATGGCCTGGGCGGAGGCCGAGGGCGGGCGGTCGGGGAGCAACCTCCTCGTGCTGGAGAGTGGAGGCTCGCTGCTGGAATATGATCCTGAGAAGGGAATAAAGGTGCTGCCTGTTGGCGGCAGTGACGGGTGGATCCAACCCCAGATAGCGGGAAGCTACAAAGGCGACTTCTACTTGCTGGATTCAGGCTTGAACCAGATCCTGCGCTACGAACCCGATTACGGCGATGTGTCTGAGGGTTACTTCCCCACCCCTGGAGAGGTAGACCTGGCAGGGGCGGTGGACATGGCTGTCGCCGGCGAAATCTACGTCCTCTACGCCGATGGGCACATCCTGAAGCTCGACGATGGCCAGCCAGTACCATTCGAGATAACGGGACTCTACGAGCCACTGCAAAATCCCACCGCCCTCTTCACCAGCGCAGAAGCAGAGTCCCTCTACGTAGCTGATGCGGGCCACAAGCGCATCGTGCAGCTTACAAAAGAAGGAACCTTCCTGCAGCAATTCAAAGCTGGTGAAGGCGCGGCCTTCGATCAGTTGAAGGGTCTGGTTGCGCTCGAAAAGTATAACCTGCTCTACTTTGTCAGCGGCAGCAGACTTTATGTAACCAATATCCCTGCGGAGTAGAGACTTTTTGCCCCGCCAGGGGAAATGTGCTATAATAGACGACAAATCTTGAAAGCGCTTTTGCTTCACCTGGAGGCAATACATGAGCCGTACGTCGAGAAACCGCCCTTCTTCTCGGTCTAAGCTGTTACGTGGTGTGCTCTCCGTGATCCTCATAATAGTCGGGTTACCCCTACTCTGGGCCACTATCTCCGCCGGCCGTGGCTTTTACGTCGCCGTAAGAGAATCTGTAGCGCATTCTCAGCTTCCTTTGCTGACCAATGTGTTGCCCTCCGTCTCCGGCCAAAGCCAGGAGAGACAAAGCAATATCAGCATCGGCGGTGAGCCCCTGCCCGACTGGCAGAAAAAAGAGCGGGTGAACATCCTCCTCCTGGGCATTGACCAGAGAGAGGACCAGTATGGCCCCTGGCGCACCGACACCATGATCGTGCTGACCATTGATCCAGAGAACATGACGGCAGGCATGCTTTCCATCCCCCGCGACTTGTGGGTGCCCATCCCTGGCTATAGCGAGAATCGCATTAACACCGCCCATTACACCGGCGACCTGAAGAAGTTTCCAGGTGGCGGGCCCGCCCTGGCCACCAAAACGGTGCAGTATAACCTGGGCATCACCATCCACTACTACGTCCGCGTCAACTTCAGCGGCTTTATCAAGGCCATAGATACCATAGACGGGATAGACATCTACGTAGAAAAAGAGATTGACGATCCCCTGTACCCTGATAACGCCTATGGCTACGATCCCCTCTATATTCCAGCAGGCCTCCAACACATGGACGGTGAGCTGGCCCTCAAATACGCTCGCACCCGTCACAGCGGCAGCGACTTCGACCGGCTCCAGCGACAGCAACAGGTCATCATGGCGGTGCGCGATAAGGTTCTGCGTTTTGAGCTTTTGCCCCAGTTGCTGCCCAAACTACCCGAATTGCTGAAGACCGTGGGCGATGCGGTGCAGACAGACCTCCAGCTCAAAGAGATGCTCAATCTGGTTCAACTGGCCAGCCAGATAGACGACGAACACATCAAAACCGCCGTCATTGATAGCTCCATGACCGTGGACACCACCACACCCAACGGAGCCCAGGTTCTGATCCCCAGGCGGGATGAGATCCGCGCCGTGGTGGACGAGATTTTCGGCGAGCCTGCGCAAGTAGCCGAGGAGGAAATCGAGGAGGACAAAGCCAAGCTGGCCGAGGAAGGCGCGAAAATCATCGTTCACAACGGCTCTACCGCTGGCAACCTGGCTGCCCAAACGAGCGCTTTTCTGAAAGAACACGGCCTCCAGGTAGTGGAGTTCGGCAATGCCGAACGTTTCGACTATCCCACGACCACTATCGTAGACTTCACGGGCAAAGAATACACCGTCCAATATCTAGCCCGGTTGCTCAATATTTCAGAGGACAACATCCAGCCATTCACTGGCTCGCATAGCGAGATTGACATCCGCCTTATCATCGGAGCAGACTTCCAACTGCCGACCGCACCCTAGCGCGGACTTCGGCTGAGCTCGGTCGAAGCCCTCCTGATCATTGAAAATTTTAAGGTT
>CAYNWI010000013.1:9275-16691 GCA_964400825.1 uncultured Anaerolineae bacterium
CAAATCAATAGCAATCGAGTAAATCAAAGAAATGTCCGCCGAAATGGTTAACCTCTCGAAAGAGAGGGGCGCAAAGCTACGGGTCTAAGGCTCAGGTTTGAGCTACGACGGCCGGGTTGCCGAAGCGGGCAATGCTTATTGCTTACTTGTTCACACCTGTACACTCTAAGCGATAAGGATTATGCCTGCGGCTTTCCGGTTGAACCGGTGCCGCAGTTTTTTGTTTGAAGCAGAGATAACAATTGATAAAGATTTGACCCGGAGAAAGAAGCCAGGTACACCGAAGATACCAAGTTAAAAGCCCGCATCTGCTGGCTGAGAACAAAGCGGTAATTGAAATATCGCTTTGGTTTGTCAAAGTAGCAGGAGGATAAGCAAGATGTATCAAATGACAGTCCTCAATAATGGCTTGCGTATCTTGACCTCCACGATGCCGCACACCCAGTCGGTGAGCATCGCTCTCTTCATCGGCACAGGCTCCCGCTACGAATCGGCTGAACAGAGCGGAGCATCCCACTTCATCGAACACATGCTCTTCCGGGGCACAGCGAAACGTCCCACCGCCAGGGAGATCGCCATCACCATCGAACGGATCGGGGGCCTCTTCAATGCCAGTACGGGCCAGGAAGAGAGCACCTATTGGGCCAGGGTCACTCAGCCTCACCTGGATGTTGCCATTGATGTGCTGGCGGACATGCTCCGCCACGCCAGGTTCGAACCAGCGGAGATTGATAAAGAGCGAGGCGTGATCGCCAGAGAAATCAACCTGACCCTGGACACGCCAGATGATCTGGTCCATCTCCTGAACAATCAACTGGTCTGGCCCAATCACCCCCTGGGGCGCGACGTCGCTGGCAGCAAAGAGAGCATCGCCGGCCTGGACCGGGACAGGCTGCTGGCTTACATGAAGAGCCACTATCTGCCGAATAACACCGTGGTCAGCGTAGCTGGCAACGTCGAGCACGAAGCGGTAGTGAGACAAATTGCCGCCTGTCTAGGTGACTGGGCCAGGGGAGAGGTAGCATCGTACCAGCCGGCTAAAGATGGCCAGCGCGAACCACGGGTGCGGGTTCACAACCAGGATACAAGGCAAGCCTATCTCTGTCTAAGCGTACCAGGTCTTCCTCGTGATCACCCCGATCGCCTGAACCTGCGGCTGCTCAACACCGTGCTGGGAGAGGGCATGAGTTCTCGGCTTTTCACCAGCATCAGGGAAAAGCGAGGCCATGCCTATAGTGTTGACTCCTACATCAGCGCGCTGTACGACACCGGAGTAGTAGGAGCCTACGCCAGCGTTGATCCAGAGCACGTTGAGGATGCCATCCAGGCTATTCTGGCGGAGTGGGATGAGCTCAGGCAAGAGGAGATACCGTCCGCAGAGTTGGCCAGAGCGAAGGACTTCACCAAAGGGCAATTGCTGCCCTTTATGGAAGACAGTTTCAGCGTAGCCCTCTGGTTCGGTTCCCAGGAGATGCTCTTTTCTGAGAGACTGACATACGAGGAGGCAATAGAAGAAATCGAGGCCATAACCACAGCCGACGTTCAGAGGGTAGCGCAGATGCTTTTCCTGGAGGAGAAGCTGAACCTGGCTGTGGTAGGCCCCTTCAACAGCGAGGAGGGATTCAGAGAATTGCTCGCGTGATGATGACTGCCCAGGCGGGAAGCCCTCGGGCCGCAGGCTCGTGGCCGCCATAGTTTGTGGTTTACTGGTCTACAGGACAACTGGTCTGGGGTGCACCTCTAACGGCGCATCCCAGACTGCTTTAGGGGGTTATCGGCCGCCCTTCTCGCCCTCGGCCTTGTTCATCAGGGCATGCCAAAGGTCTCTTCGAGAACCCTGACGGCTTCCGAGAGGTGCTTGCCATTGATCACACAGGAGACGGTCGAGATAGAAGTACTGATAGCCAGTATGTTTATACCTACCGATGCCAGAGCGCTGAACATAGTGCCAGCGATGCCCGGACGCTCCCGGAAATCGGGTCCGAAAATGGAGACTATCCCCGCCTCCGGCTCGTGGACCACCTCCTTCGCCCCCAACCGAAGTCTGATCTCCTCCAGTATGGATAGAGCAGCCTCCAAGTCATCCTGGGCGACGCAGAACACAACGTGATCATGATTGTTGAGGTCTATGCACTGAACGATGAACTCGACGTTGATGCCCTTGTGCCCCAGAGCGGAGAGGATCGCACCCGCTACGCCGGGCCGATCCGGGATGCCCATGACTCCTATCTTGGCCAGGTTAGCGTTTTGAATGACCCCGCCGATTTTCACCTTTTCCATTGGGTTGCCCCCTTTCGCTAAGATATTGTGTTACCGTAGCTATTCTCAGTAGATCCAAATTCTGAGCAGAGCGAGCTTCCACGCCCGCGGATCGGCGGCATGGGAGCCGCCTCTGGGCGAAGAGAGCCAAAGGTCAACATATCCTGGGCAACAGGTCTCCAACGAGCATGTCAACCAGCCGCGAGGTTCCCAGTGGCGTCCTCATTACCACGCGGCCTGGGTGCTCAACCCGCACCTCACCAATGATCGCCGCCTCGGTTCCATAAAGGTGGCCCCGCATGCAAGCCAGCACTTTCTCCGCGTCGGCCTCGTCCACGACGGCCACCAGCTTGCCTTCGTTGGCCACGTGCAAGGGATCCAACCCCAACATCTCACAGGCTCCCCGCACTGCATCGTGAATCGGTATCCTGTCTTCGTAAATCAAGATCCCCACACCCGATTGGGCAGCGAGCTCGCTGAGCGTGGTTGCCAACCCTCCCCGCGTGGGGTCGCGCAGGCAATGAATCTCCTTCGACGCCTCCAGCATGGCGGCCACCAACCTGTTCAAGGGAGCGCAATCACTGCGCAGGGGAGCGGAGAACTCCAACCCCTCGCGCTGGCTCATGATGGCCACGCCGTGATCGCCGATGGTGCCGCTGACGATCACCTTGTCTCCCGGCCGGGCATTAGAACCCGAAATCTCTACTTGCTCCGGCACGGTGCCCACTCCGGCCGTGTTGATGAACAGACCATCGGCGCTGCCTTTGTTGACCACCTTGGTATCGCCGGTGATGACTTCCACTCCCGCTTCATCCGCCGCCTGGCGCATGGAGACCACGATCCGCTCCAGGTCATCCAGGCTCAACCCCTCTTCAATTATAAAAGCCGCGCTCAGGTACAAGGGCCTGGCCCCGCTCATGGCCAGGTCGTTCACCGTGCCGCAAACGGCCAGCTTGCCGATGTCGCCGCCGGGGAAGAAGATGGGGTTCACCACGTAGGAATCGGTGGTGAAGGCCAGTTTCGGGTTCGAGGTTTCAGGTTTCAGGCTAGATGAACCTGGAACCTGAAACCAGAAACCAGAAACTCCGACCACCGCCGCGTCGTCCAGCCGCGCCAGGATGGGGTTATCGAAGTACTTCAGAAATAGCCGCTCCACCAGTTCGTGGCTGAGTTGGCCGCCACTGCCGTGGGCCAGCAAAATCCTGTCTTGGGTCATAGCTTTCCATACCGATAATGCGCCGCGCAGGCGCCCTCGGCCGATACCATACAAGGGCCTACGGGATGAGCCGGGGTACAAGCCTTGCCGAAGAGAGGACACTCAGGCGGAATCTCGATCCCTCGCAATATTTCCCCGCAGGCGCAGCCTTTGGGCTCCTCGGTGGGGCCCGGCTCGACGGCGAAAACCCGCTCGGCGTCGAATCGCCCGTACGCTGGCCTCAGCTTCAGGCCGCTGTTGGGAACGACGCCCATCCCCCGCCAATTGGCATCGCAACTCTCGAACACCCGCTCCATGAGAGCCAGGGCCGTTCGGTTCCCCTCAGGGCGCACGCTGCGCCGATAGGCTATCTCTACTCTCGCTTCCCCTCTCTCCACTTGAGCTACCAACATGGCGATGCATTGCAGGATGTCCAGCGGTTCGAAGCCGGAGATCACACAAGGCATGTGGTGGTCGCGGGAGAGAGACTCCCAGGCTCGCGCACCTATGATGGTGCTCACGTGCCCCGGCCCGACGATGCCGTCGAACTTCACCTCACCCAGAGCCAGCAAGGCGACCATCACGGGCGGGGTGAGCTTGTGCAGCACCAAGACGAAGTAATTATCTATCCCCTGGGCTTCGGCCTGCAAGATCGAGGCGGCGATGGTAGGCGCTGTGGTCTCGAAGCCGATGCCAAGAAAGATGACCGGCCTCTCCGGGTTGTCCTGGGCAACCTGAAGCGCGTCCAGGGTGGAGTACATGATGCGCACGTCTGCCCCCTCGGCCCTGGCCTGTTGCAGACTGGAGCGGCTGCCCGGCACTTTCATCATGTCGCCGAAGGTGGTGAGGATGACGTTGGGCAGGTGGGCCAGGGCGATGGCCTTGTCCAAATCGGCGTTGGCCGTCACGCACACGGGGCAGCCGGGGCCGGACAGCATCTCCACCGTGGGCGAGATGAGCTGGCGGATGCCATATTTCAGGATAGCCACGGTGTGTCCGCCGCAGAACTCCATGAACCTGAGGGGCCTGCCTCGGTAGCGGTGGATGCTCCCCACCAGTCCCTTCGCCAGCCCGGAGTCCCGATACTCGTCAAGGTGCTTCATCGAGCCCTCCCTCGGCCTCGGCGAGCTCCTTCTGGTAAGCGGCTTCTATCTCCTCGAAGAGGTCAAGCGTCTCCAAAGCTTCTTCTTCATCTATCACGTTGATAGCGAAGCCGGTGTGGATCAGCACGTAGTCGCCCACGCGCGCTTCGGGCGTGAGCGCCAGGCTGATGGTACGCTCCACGCCACCGATCTCAGCGCGGGCGGTGGCTCCTTCGATGGATTTTATCAGCGCCGGTATGGCTAGACACATGCTATTCTATTCTATCTCCCCCCACTGCAAAATGCGCAATCACCGCCTGTCCCAGCGAAAGCCCACCGTCGTTGCAGGGCACCTGGCGGTGCAACAGGACGCGCAGGCCCACCTCGCGCAATCGCGGCACGACCAGCGCCAGCAGCAGCCGGTTCTGGAAGCAGCCGCCGCTCAGGGCCACCGTCCGCAGCCCCGCCTCCTGGGCAATCCGCTCACACACCGCCCCTATCATCTCCGCCACCGTGACGTGGAAGCGATAGGCCATCTCCCCAACGGCCACCCCGCCCCGCAGGTCGGCGAGCAGCGCGTCGAAGAGAGGACGCAGCCGGATCACCTTCCCACCACCACTCTCCTCAATGCCAAACGGATAGCCCATTATTTGGATATTGGATATTGGATATTGGATTTGAGCCGCCATCTCCAGCTCAATGGCAGCCTGAGCCTCGTAGGTGACACGCTCTCGCACGCCGATCAGGGCCGCCACTGCGTCGAACAGCCGCCCACCGGCCGAGGTCTGCGGGCAGTTGATCCCTTTATCAATCTGCTGCCGGATGATGCGAAACTCCTCTTCGCCCGCGCCAGCTCCAAGCGAGAGGGGGCGAAAGCGCGGCAACCGACCGGTGAGGGCGTAGAGGTAGCCGAGGGCCAGGCGGTAGGGATTGCGGATGGCCGCTTCGCCGCCGGGCATGGGCAGGTACTCCAGGTGCGCGACTCGCCGGAAGCCGTGGTAGTCAGCGACGAGGAACTCACCGCCCCAGATGCGCCCGTCTGTGCCGTAGCCCGTGCCGTCGAAGGCCACGCCGATGACCGGCCCGTCATCTGGCGACCAGCCGTTGTCGGCCAGGCAACTGGCGATGTGAGCGTGGTGGTGTTGGACAGCGATTTGCGATTTGCAATTTGCGATCTGCGATTTTGCGTATTTCGTCGCCAGGTACTCCGGGTGCATGTCGTAGGCGACTGTTTCCGGCTCGATACGGAAAAGACGCTTGTACAGCTCGATGGTGGTCTCGAAGTGCTCCAGCGTCTCCAGATTCTCCATGTCGCCGATGTGCTGACTGAGAAAGGCGTAGTCGTCTCTGGTGAGGCAGAAAGTATTCTTGAGCTCCGCTCCACAGGCCAGGATTTGCTCGACCCTGAACGGCAATTTCACCGGAAAAGGCGCGTAGCCCCGCGAGCGGCGGATCGGCTGGGACAAGGTGGTTTCAGGTTTCAGGTTTTCGGGTTTCGGGTCAGAACGTGAAGCGTGAAACGTGAAACGCGAGACGCGGGGCACAAACCACACGCTATCGTCGTACCGCGCGTAGATGTCGCGATTGTGCAGCAAGAAGTAATCGGCCAGATGGCCCAGGCGGCGCAGCGCCTCGTCGTTGTCACGGGCGATGGGCTCCTCGCTCAGGTTGCCGCTGGTCATCACCAATGGCCGGCCCACGTCCCGCAGCAGCACGTGATGCAGCGGCGTGTAAGGGAGCATGACCCCCAGGTAGTTGTTGCGCGGAGCCACCAACCGCGAGACGCTCGATTCGGGCTTCCACGGTAGGAGCACGATGGGGCACTGGGGTGAGGTCAGCAGCCGCTCCTCTTCTTCGGAGACCCAACAGTGTTGCCTGATCTCCTCCAGCGTGGCTATCATCACCGCCAGCGGCTTGGCCGGGCGCCCCTTGCGCTCTCGCAGCGTGCGCACGGCCGCCTCGTCGGTGGCATCGCAGGCCAGGTGAAAGCCGCCGAGGCCCTTGATGGCGACGATGGCCTCCTCTTGCAACAGGCGGGCAGCCTGGGCGATGACGTCATCGGTTTCAGGTTTCAAAGTTTCAGGTTTCAGGTTGGAACCTGAAACCTGAACCCTGGAACTTGGAACCAGCCAGATGTGGGGGCCACAGACCGGGCAGGCATTGGGTTGGGCGTGAAATCGCCTGTCCAGCGGGTCGTCGTACTCGGCCTGGCACTGGGGGCACATGACGAAATCCCGCATGGTGGTCAGCGGGCGGTCGTAGGGGACGTCGGCGATGATGGTGAAGCGCGGGCCACAGTTGGTGCAGTTGGTGAAGGGGTAGCGGTAGCGGCGGTCAGTCGGATCCAGCAGTTCGCGCCAGCAATCGGGGCAGGTGGCGATGTCGGGGGAGATGAGTTGGTAGCGCCCTGCCTTGGCCACGCTGCGGCGAATCTCAAAGGTCGTGTAGCCGTTGGGAGGATAGTCAGCGATGCTGATCCCCTCAATGCGGGCCAGAGGCGGTGCTTTGGCCTGCAAATCGCGCACGAACGCCGCCAGCGCGGCCGCCGGGCCTTCCACTTCTATCTCCACCCCGCCGGAGTGGTTGAGCACCCAGCCGGCAAGTTCATGCTCGCGCGCCAAGCGGTAGACGAAGGGGCGGAAGCCGACCCCCTGCACCACACCGCGCACACTGATTTTCTTCAACACAAGCTCACCCATAATCACCCCAACCCGATTCCGCCACTTTGCGACTGAGTTCCCAAACTCCGTATCCAGGAGTCACGCAACTTCTTAAAGTATACCACATTTTGAGAAACATAGCCAACAAAACCATGTCCGCCTTCTCCATAAGCACAGGGAGCCGTCAACGTTGACGGCTCCCTTGAAAACACGGAGGTAT
>CAYNWI010000014.1:0-16267 GCA_964400825.1 uncultured Anaerolineae bacterium
GTTAAATTTGTCAGTCAACCAGCTCAGGGTCAACTAACGCGAGCATACATCCCCCGCCAGTCGCTGAGCCGCACTTTGAGCAGTTCCCCCAGCATCGTCAGGGTGTCCTGGACGGGACTGACCCTGCTGTTGGCCATGTAGTACCAGTTGATGGGCACCTCGACGATGCGGTAGCCCCGCTTCTGGGCGATGAACAGCACCTCCACGTCGAAGCCCCAGCCCTCAATGGTCTGGTAAGGGAAGATGTCGCGCGCCACCTCCCGCCGAAAGCACTTGAAGCCGCACTGGGTGTCTTGGAAACCCGGCACGGCCAACAGGCGGACCAGGAAGTTAAACACTCGTCCCATGAGATGGCGATAGGCAGGCTCACCGTAGCGTCGGGCTCCCTCCACCTCCCGTGAGGCGATGGCCACGTCGTAATCTTCGAGCTGAGGCGGCAGGAACTTGGCCACCTCCTCAATGGGCATGGAGAGGTCGGCGTCGCAGATGAACAGGTACTCCCCCCGCGCAGCCAACATGCCCCGCTTGACCGCCAACCCCTTGCCCGGTTTCTCCTCTTGGATCATGGAGATGAAGGGATAGCGAGCCGTGAACCCCTCGACCACGCCGGCGGTGTTATCCAGGCTGGCGTTCTCGACCACGATCACCTCGGCCTCGTAGTCCTGCCTCTCCAGAAAGGCCACGATTTTGTCCAGGCTGCCAGGCAACCGCTGCTCCTCGTTATGAGCGGGGATGATTATCGAAAGAAGCGGCCCTATTGAGTTTTGGGTTTTGGGTTTTGGGTTCTGGGTTTTGGTCAAGATTGACTCCAGATACTCATCGGACACCCGCCTGCTGGCTTGCACAGCGCGGCGCTTGGCCAGCATCCGGGGCAAGCCCCACAGCCCGGCCAGTTGCCCCCGCAGTTGGGCCCGAGCCGCCTCCCCTCGCCAGGCTTTTAACGCCTTCCAGGCAATGTCAAATTGGGCACGGACGACCAGCCGCCAGTGTCTTTTCAGCAAGGCCGTCGGGTAGTCCTTGGCCACGACGTAGATGAAGTTGCGGCCACAGTAATAGCTGGCCATCTTCCCCCCGCCAGTCGCGCTCAGCTTGTGGTAGACCACCGCACTGGGAACGTAGACGCACTTCCAGCCGGCCAGTTGAGCCCGCCAGGCCAGGTCCACGTCCTCGCAGAAGGCGAAGAAGTCCTCGTCGAACAGGCCCACCTCGTCCAGCATGGCGCGGCGATAGGCCGCCGCCACGCCCGCCGCCCCGAAGACGTACTCCTCGCGGTCGAACTGCCCCTCGTCCCGCTGCCAGACGCCACGGTTGCCCGGCACTCCGTCCACCCCGTAGAAATCCCCGGCCGTGTTGATGACCTCCCGCCGGTCGAAGAGCAGCACCTTGGGAGTGGCCATTCCCGCTTCGGGATGCTGGGCCAGGGCCCCCGCCAGTTCCTCCAGCCAGTGGGAATCCGCCTCGGCGTCGTTGTTGAAGACGGCGACGAGCTCCCCCTGGGTCTCGCGGATGCCAGCGTTCACCCCACCAGCGAAGCCACGGTTTTCTGGCAGAGCCACCACCTTCACCTCCGGGTAATCCCTCTCCAAAAGCTCCAGCGAGCCGTCGGTGGAGCCGTTGTCCACCACGATGACCTCGAAGTTCGGGTGGGTCTGGCGGCGCAGGGAATCGAGGCAGGTGGGGAGGTGGTGGGCGCCGTTCCAGTTGGGGATGATGATGGAAGTTGGATATTGGATATTGGATATTGGATATTGGAAGCTGGTTATTGGCATCTTATTGCTCGGTGTCAAAATAGGCTTGCAAAGCTTCTTCCCAGGGGCGCAGGGTGATTCCCAAAACGGTGGCGGCGCAGAAGTTGCGGATGGGCGCGTAAAGGGGCGGGGTAGAGGCACGGGCGTACTGGTCGGAGGTGAGGGGATGAACGGGAACATGCCCCCGCCCTGCCAGCTCCAGGATCTTGATGGCGAAGTCGTAGCGGGAACAGATGCCCTCGTTGGTGAAGTGGTAGATGCCGTAGTGGTCAGTGCGGATCAGTTGGGCGATGGCCTCCGCCAGGTCTGGGGCGTAGGTGGGGGAGCTGATCTCGTCGGCTACTACCCGCAGCTCGCCCCGCTCGTCGGCCGCGTGGATGATCTTGGTCACGAAGTTGCTGCCGCCCTGGGCGTAGAGCCAGGCGGTCCTCACGATGTAGAAGCGATTCAGCAGGGCCTGAGTGATCAATTCGCCCACCAGCTTGGACTTGCCGTAGGTGTTGATGGGATGGGGTTGGTCGAACTCCAGATACGGCTCGCCCTTGGTTCCATCAAAAACCTCGTTGGTGCTGACGCAGACCATAGCCGCGCCACATCTCTGGCAGGCCAGGGCCACGTTCTGACTACCCAGCCCGTTGATTCGATAAGCTGCATCGGGATCGCGCTCGCAGCCGTCAACGTCGGTCATGGCTGCGGTGTGGATCACCACCTGGGGGGCGAAATCGGCCACGGCCTGGATGACAGCTTGTCCGTCGGTGATGTCGTGCTGCGGCAGATCCAGGCCGAAAAGCGTCTCCCCTTGCAGCACCTCTTGCAGCGCCCTGCCCAGTTGGCCTTTATGCCCCGTGATGACGATTCGCATCTCCACCTCCTCGGTTGCTGCTCTGCTTCACGTAGATTATAGCAGGTTTCGGTCAGTTGGGCAATCCACAGACATATCTTGCCCAAACTGCTGACTTGTGGTAAACTTAACCCTGCCCACGCTCTGGGCAGCGTTCAAGAGGTCACACGTGTTAATGCAGTTGGAGATTGCATCATGCACTTTGATATTCTCACCCTTTTCCCCGACATCTTCACGGGGGTTCTCAACGAGAGCATCGTGAAGCGGGCAAGGGACGCGGGCCTGATCTCGATAGCCACCCACAACATCCGCGATTACGCCACCGACAAACACCGCATGACCGATGACTCCCCTTACGGCGGCGGCGGGGGCATGGTCATGAAGCCAGAGCCCATCTTTCGCGCTGTGGAAGCGATTCTCGCCCCCCCTGCCCCCCCCAAGCCTGCCCTGAGCAAGGTCGAAGGGTTGGGGGGAATGGGGGGAGGACAGGAGCCGGCAGTGCCGGTGATCCTGCTCAGCCCACAGGGTCGCCTGTTCACCCAGGCGATGGCGCGGGAGCTCTCTAAGCATCCTCACCTGGTGCTCATCTGCGGGCGATACGAGGGCGTGGACGAGCGGGTGCGCCAGTTTTTGGCCAGCGACGAAATCTCCATCGGCGACTACGTTTTGACCGGCGGGGAGATACCGGCTATGGTGATCGTGGATGCGGTGACGCGCCTGGTGCCCGGCGTGCTGGGCGACCCTGGCGCTACCTTCGAGGACTCCCACGCCGAGGGCCTCCTGGAGTACCCGCACTACACCCGGCCCGCTGTGTTCCGTGGCTGGTCTGTGCCGGAGGTGCTCCTCTCTGGCAACCACGCCGAGATCGTGCGCTGGCGGCGACAAGAGGCCCTGCGCCGCACCTTTGAGCGCCGCCCTGACCTTTTGACCAAAGCCCGTCTGTCGCCAGCCGACCGAGAGTTCCTGCAGCGTCTGGCAGAATAGACGGTTAGAATTTGCCAATAACTGGGATTCATGATATAATTCCCCACCGTAGTTGATTTACAAAGCTATACGAAGGAATGGTGAATACAGTGGTAGACCTCGTGCGATCCGTTGAACAACAGTTTAAGCCCAATCCTGACCTACCTCAGCTCAGGCCAGGGGACATGGTGCGCGTGCACTTTCGCATCGTCGAAGGCGACCGGGAGCGAACCCAGGTCTTCCAGGGGACGGTGATGCGCTTACGCAAGGGAGGCGTCAACGCCAACTTCACGGTGCGGCGCATCGCTTCTCACGGTGTGGGGGTCGAAAGGACCTTCCTGTTGAGCTCTCCCCGGCTGGAGAAAGTTGAAGTCCTGCGCCACGCTCACGTGCGGAGAGCCCAACTCTACTATCTCCGCGGGCGCAAGGGCAAAGCAGCCCGTTTGCGGGAGAAACGCTAAAGGGCGAAAAGCGGGGCGCGGACACCAGTCTACGCCCCGATTATTTTGAATTGAGTGTGGTCAAGATCTGTGGAAGGTAGTGGCGACTTCAGTCGCTTGAAACGACTAAAGTCGTCACTACCACAAGTTTGGCTACACCCTCTTGAATTGGTGGGGTGGTGGTGCAAAAGCCGGATCTACGGGAGGAGATGGCGCTTTACGCTGAGGGCTATAGCCACATCGCCGGCCTGGACGAGGCCGGGCGAGGCTCCTGGGCAGGCCCAGTGGTGGCAGGCGCGGTCATCCTCCCGCTGGACCAACCTGACCTGTCGCAGGAATTGGACGGCGTACGGGATTCCAAGCAGCTCACTCCCCGGCAGCGCGAGCGCTTATACCCGATCATTGAGTCCACGGCTCTGGCGGTAGGAGTGGGGATTGTGCCTCCGGAAGAGATAGATGAAGTCGGCATCGTGCCCGCTACTCGGCAGGCCATGAGTTTGGCCATCGCCCAACTGGCACCCTCCCCCGATTTCCTCCTCATAGATTACCTGAGCTTGCCAGGGTCATCTATCCCCCAAAAGGGTATCACCAGCGGCGATGCCCTGTCCCTCTCGATAGCCGCCGCCTCCATTGTGGCTAAGGTCAGCCGAGACAGGTTGATGGTTAAATTGGATGCTCAGTATCCAGGGTATGGCTTCGCCCGCCACAAGGGTTACGGCACTCGCCAGCACAGGGAGTCTCTCATTCGCCTCGGCCCTTCCCCAATCCACCGCCTGTCCTATGCCCCCATGAGACTGATGTTACAGGAGTAAGATTTTTCCATGTTTTGGCGTAAGAAACGAAAGCGGAAGAAGGTCGGCCTGGCTCTGAGTGGTGGCTCGGTAAGGGGAGCCGCTCATCTAGGCGTGTTGGAGGTTCTGGAGCGGGAAGGCATTCGGCCCGACTGCGTGGCCGGCACTAGCGCAGGATCGGTCGTGGGGGCCGTGTACTGCGCGGGGCTGGATTTGGACGAGATAAAGCAGTTGGCACTGCACCTCCATTGGAAAAAGTTGGGCCGGGTCACTCGCCCTCGGCTAGGTTTCCTCGACGGACAGCGACTAGAGCAATATCTGGACGAGACCATCGGCCATCTTCAGTTTGAAGAGCTGGAGATACCCCTTGCTGCTGTGGCGGTGGACATCGTGCGCGGGGAGTTGGTGGTGCTCAAAGAGGGGCCGGTGGCTCCGGCTGTGCGGGCCAGTTGTGCCTTGCCAGGCGTTTTCACACCAGTGGAGCGGGGAGCGCAAATACTGGTGGATGGGGGGGTGTTAAATAACCTGCCCGTCTCCGTAGTGCGGGAGATGGGGGCCGACTACGTCATCGCCGTGGACTTGCTTCCCTCCACCATCTGGGGAGCGAGGCCCCGCAATCTCTTCGAGATGTTCTACCTGTCCTTTTACACCTTATTGCGTGCTGCTCACAGCGAGGCCTCAGAGGCCGATTGCCTGATCGTCCCGGCCATCGGTCAATTAAACTGGGTGGACTTATCCCAGGTTGAAGTCCTGATCGAAAAGGGGCACGAGGCGGCCGAGGCCAAGATCGAGCAAATCAAGCAGGATCTGGGATCCTAGGTTTGCTAAAAGCGCCCTCTTGTGGTAAACTACTGAATAATGCCCCCGTAGCTCAGTGGATAGAGCGGCGGCCTCCGAAGCCGTGTGCGGGCGTTCGAGTCGCCCCGGGGGTACTTTCTAAAGACCTATTGCCGGCTTTTGCGCTGGCGGCTGCCCGGGCTCGGTCATGGCCGAGTATGGCCGGCTGAACGTAATCGCCCCATTGATCTGCTACCTCGCGTATCTGGGAGAGGACTCACAGGCATAAAGGACTAACGTGAGTATGGGCGAGACCGAGTACGTCATCTACCTGGATAAAGCACAACGAGACCGCTATCGGCACTTTCATCGTACGGAACGAGGCAGAGTGGTCCTTTTTCGGGTTCAGTACGAAGCGCTGATCGAGCAACGGTGGCTGGCTATCGTCCGTTACGACACGGCGCACGGCGTTCCCCATCGTGACGTGATGCATCCAGATGGTAGCCAGACCAAAGAACAATTTCCGCACTATTCCCGGGCTCACGTATTGACGATGGGCCAGCGTGACATCCGGCGCAATTGGCACACCTATCGCGCCAGGTATGAAGAAGAAATGAGGTAGTAGAATGAATACGATGTATCAACTGCATTTCGAGGAACTGCTGGCCGAGTTCGACCAGTATGTTTGGGAGCATCCAGATTTCGCACAACGTATACCCAATGATGCCCAAATCGTCTTTGTAGACGAACGAGATCCGGATTTCAGTTGCTGGAGTGTGCAGACCTTTGGCAGCCCACCGACCCACGATGACGTTCTCGATCGCCCCGTCGTGTACATTGAGGTCGGTGAGCTTGTGCCTCGGCGATCTCGGCTCAAGTCTCCGCGCCTGATTTCCAGCACCCCTTCTTACGCCTTTGCCTGAGAGGCGGGAAGAGTCTGAACGCTGACATAAGCTCGGCGGATAGAGCGGCGGCCTCCGAAGCCGTGTGCGGGCGTTCGAGTCGCCCCGGGGGTACTGAAACCACCTGATGTCCAGTCAGGTGGTTTTTATTTTACGGTGATGTGCACAGGCTCACTCTCCAGCCTGTCACCTGCCGGGTCGTAACCAACGGCGGTGATGGTATGCTCGCCTGGCGCCAGTGGCCACATGGCTCGGCACGACGGAGCAGCGATACTGGCTAGTGACTCCTCATCTACGTAGAGGGTTAAACTGGCCACGCTAACCCCATCGCCTGCCCACGCCGCCACCTCTATCCTCTGGTCGTCCCGGGGCAGGGCCGGATCCAGGCGATAAACGCTGCCCTGGTGGGGGCTGGTGATGATGAGTTGGTTTCGAGTTTCGGGGTTCGAGTTTCGGGTTTCCACCGTCCCGCTTCCAACTTCCAATCTCCAATGTCCAACATCCAACCCCCTCTCCCTTCCCCAGTCCACAGCTTCGGCTGGGAGCACGGTGTAGACGCGCTCCGCGATTCGCTCTGGCGGGGTGTCAGAGGAAGCCAGTTGGCCTGTGGCGGCATCGAGCTGGAAGAGCTGGTGCATCTGGCAGGTCTCTGTCGGCTCGGTGCCGGCGATGAAGAGCTCGGTCCGCCGATGGGGACAGTAGGGGTTGGGAAGTTGGCCTGAGAGGGTGCAGACCTCCACGTGGACTAAGCCCTCCGGCTCGACGAACTCCTCCACCGGACGAGCCTCCAGCACCTCCTCCATGAAGTCGTGCCAGATGGGCGCCGCCCCGGTGACGCCGGAAACGTGACGCATGGGCGAATTGTCGGCGTTGCCGGCCCAGACGCCAACCACGAAATGCGGCGTGTAGCCTACGGTCCAGTTGTCCCGCCAATCGGTGGTGGTGCCCGTCTTCACCGCTGCGGGCCGGCTCAACTGGAGCACGCTCCCCTCGCCGAAAGCGGACATGCGGGCCTGGTCGTCGCTGAGGATGTCGGTGATGAGATAGGCAATCCGCTCATCGAGGACTCGCTCACCTCGCCTCGGCTCTCTCTCATACAGGATGTCTCCCTGAGTGTCCTCGACGCGCAGGATGGCTGTCGGCTCCACCTTGTGCCCGCCGTTGGCGAAGGCGGCGTAAGCGGCGGTCAGTTCCAACAGGCGCACCTCGCCGCCCCCCAGGGTCAGGGCCAGGCCGAAGCGTTCGCTGTCGTCGAAGGTGGTGATGCCCAGGCTGCGGGCCAGAGCGGTCATTTTATCCAGCCCCACGTAGTCGAGCACTTTGACGGCTGGCAGGTTGTAGGACGAAGCCAGAGCCTCTCGGGCCAGGACGGGGCCGTGGAAGGTCAGGTCGTAATTGAGCGGCACGTAGGGGTCGCCTTCTTTGGTCAAGAAAGCCGTGCGCACGTCCAGGATCATGGTGGCCGGGGTGTAGCCCTGAGCGAAGGCGGCGGCGTAGGTGATGGGCTTGATGGAAGAGCCGGGCTGGCGGGGAGCCAAAGCGCAATTCACCGCGCCATCAATCTGAGGGTCAAAATAATCGGGGCTGCCCAACATGGCCAGGATCTCACCGGTGTCGGGATCAAGAGTCACCAGGGCGGCGTTGTGCAAGTTGGGATCGGGCAGGTCGCGCCGTGGCCGGTCGGCCAGGATCGCCAGGCGGCGGCGGGCGATGGACTGCGCCACCTCTTGCATATCCACGTCCAGGGTCGTATAGACCTCCAGGCCGCCTCGATAGAGTTCCTCCAGCCCGAATCGCTTCTCCAAAAGGCCCCACACGTACATCACGAAGTGGGGCGCGCGGATGGGGAAGGGCACGGCAGCGAAATGGAGCTGCTCCTCCTCGGCCAGTCTGGCCTCCTCTTCACTGACGTAGCCGTTTTTGACCATCAACTCCAGCACCACAGCCTGGCGCTCCCTGGCCGCCTGGGGGTTCTCCAGGGGATTGTAGATGGCGGGGGATTGCGGCAGGCCAGCCAGAAGGGTGCACTCGGCCAGGTCCAACTCGTCCACCGACTTGCCGAAGTAGGCCTGGGCCGCGGCCTCCACCCCATAGGCCAGGTTGCCGTAATACGACTCGTTCAGATAGAGGGCCAGTATCTCGTCCTTGCTGTAAGCTCGGGCCAGGCGCCAGGCCAGAATGGACTCGCGCAGCTTGCGGGTCAGGGTGCGCTCAACACGCTCCTCCGGTGAGAGGAGCAGATTGCGAGCCAATTGTTGGGTAATGGTGCTGCCGCCGGAGAGCACCTCGCCGCCCCGCAGGTTGATGATCAGGGCGCGCAGGATGGCCCGCAGGTCCACGCCGGGGTTGGTGTAGAAGTTGGCGTCCTCGGTGGCGATAGTAGCCTGCTGGAGGTGCAGTGGGATCTCGTCGAGAGGCAAGGGGGTGTGCTTGCCGGCGTGGGGGTCAATGATCTCGTAAAGGAGGCGACCGTGGCGGTCGTAGATTTTGCTGCTGGGGGCGATGGCCTGGCCGTACAAATCGCGGAAAGAGGGGAGACCCGCGGTGAGCCAGGCGTATAGCACCCCACCTGCCACGAGCAGGGTTATTATCGAGATCAATATCAGAGAACGCCAGTTCCGCCACGTCATAACGCAACTCTCCCCTACAGTTTGATTATACACCTTTTCGCCAACCTTAACAAAGTTTGCCTCTTTGCTTGGTCTGTGCTATAATCTTACAGGGTCGGGGAGGGTGCCGGAGTGGACGATCGGGACGGTCTCGAAAACCGTTGTGGGGGCAACTCCACCGTGGGTTCGAATCCCACCCCTCCCGCCATAGACGACCCGCCCAATCAGTTAGCGCGGAGAGGTAGCATAGTCTGGCCTAATGCGCACGCCTGGAGAGCGTGTGAGCAGAAATGCTCCGTGGGTTCGAATCCCACCCTCTCCGCCATCGGATATTCTACAGGGGCATACCATTGAGGTTGCCCCTGTTTTGCTATTTGACTTTTTGTTATTTATGGGGTAACATACCAGCGGTCGTGCTAGACGGGGAGCTAGCGGTGCCCTGTACCCGCAACCCGCTATAGCGGGGTCGAATTCCCCCTCGAGGGTTGGTGTTTTGCAAGACTGCCGTGGTTAAGTGGCAATGAAGGTTGGGTCCTGCGCGGCGGGAGACTACGAACTCCGTCAGGTCCGGAAGGAAGCAGCGGTAAGTAACAACTCCTGGGTGCCGCAGGGTAGCCTGGCTGGAGCTGGCTGGCCCCGGTAAGTTGGAGAACCCGATTCGACAGGGGGTGCACGACCAGCTTTGACTAAAAGAAGGGGCGGGGTGTCGAGGCTGGCCCCCTTTATCGCATGGAAGGAGAATCGGCCGGGAAGAGCTTCGGCGGCTAAGGTGCAGGTTCTGAGATCGTGGAGGACGCTTGCTAGAAGAAAGTATCCAACCCAAACCCGATTCGCTTGAGTGGAGAAATTTCATCAGGGGTATAGCAAGCTGGCGACCTCGAAAAGGGCTGCTGACCCTGGTCGCGACGTTGACCCTGGCCAGCATCCTCACGGTGGGGTATTTCCAGACGCAGACCCAGGTGACTCTCGTGGTGGATGGGCGCCCTGAATTCTTACGCACTCACCAGACCTCGGTGGAGGCCCTTCTGAAAGAGACTGGCCTGGAGGTTCGCTCAAAGGACATCGTCTCGCCAGGATTGGAGGCTTCCCTCGCGGACAGAGAGATGATTTCCGTCCAACGAGCCAGACCAGCTACTGTCCAGGTTGATGACCGCACCATTGAGACGCAGACCCACAGCCAAACTTTGGGCGAGTTGCTGCAGGAGCTGGGGATAGTTCTCCAGCCTCGTGACAGGGTCATCATAGAAGGCCAGGAAGTGAGTTTGACAGCCAGCCTGCCTGAGCATAACTCGCCCAGCCGACTGGTCAGCAGCCGCAGCGGCAACAGGGATTGGCATGGGCAAGAAGGCTCTTCCTTGCATGTCGTGATCCAGCGGGCAGTGCCCATCCATCTTGATAATAGCGGCCATCTCGTAACCATTTACACCACCAAAGCTACGGTAGGCGAGGCGTTGCGCGATGAGGGCATCAATCTCTACCTGGGCGACCAGGTTGACCCCAGCTTGGGTAGCTCTATCTCGGCGGACATGCAGGTCTCCATCCAGCGCTCCAAGCCAGCAACTATTCAAGTAGACGGTCGCTTCATTAAAACACGCACTCTAGGAGAGACGGTGTCCGAGGCCCTGGCCCAGGAAGGAGTGACTCTGCTAGGCAAGGACTACACTGTGCCAGACCTAGACACTCCCATAGTCAGCGAGGCGGCCATTCGCGTGGTGCGGGTGAAAGAGGAAACGATCATCGAGCAGGAGCCTATCTCCTTCGAGACGGCCTGGCAACCCGACCCGAATCTGGAGTTGGATCATCAACGTCTTGATCAGGAGGGCGAGGACGGGGTGACCAAGCGGCGCATCTACGTTGTCTACGAAGATAGCCAGGAGGTAGAGCGAGCCCTGGAGGCCGAGTGGGTAGACCAGGAGCCAACAAACAAGGTCATCGCCTACGGCACCAAGGTCGTCCAGCGGGAACTGGAGACGCCTGAGGGTGACTTCACGTACTGGCGCAAGGTGCGGGCGCTGGCCACATCGTACACGGCGGCCACCTCAGGCAAGAGCCCCGACCATCCGCTGTACGGCATAACCCGCCTGGGCTGGGAGATGAGGGGGGGCATCGTGGCCGTTGATCCCCAGGTGATCAACCTGGAGACGGAAATGTACGTGCCCGGCTACGGCATAGGGATGGCTGGCGATACCGGTGGCAAGGTCAGAGGCCGGCACGTTGATCTTGGCTACGAAGAGGGCGATCTCAAGCTATGGTATGAATGGGTTGATGTCTATCTCCTGTCCCCACCGCCGCCCGCCGATCAGATCCGTTGGGTACTGCCCAGTTGGCCGAGGGAACACTGATGAAGTCAGGCTGTTTAAGCTAAGGTGCAACGCACTCTCAGCAGTGCGTTGCACTTGTTTGTTTAACCACTGAAGTAGCAGAGCGATGGTGAACGTGCGGAGGCTTCTGAAGGAGTTTGACATCCAACCCAGGAAAAGCCTGGGGCAGAACTTCCTGGTTGATCAGCGAGCGTTAGAGCGCATCGTTGAGGCAGCGGAGCTGGGGTCTGAGGACATCGTTCTGGAGATCGGGCCGGGATTGGGCACGCTGACCCAGCTTCTGGCGGTGGAAGCAGGGCAGGTGGTGGCCGTGGAGTTAGATCAGCGACTGACGGAGGTGCTCAAGCAAAGCCTGGCTGGTCTGCCCAACGTCGAGGTCATCCACGGCGACATCCTGGAGCTAAACCCGGCCGATTTGCTTGAGCAGCAAGGTGGCAACTTCCAATACAAAGTCGTGGCCAACCTCCCCTATTACATCACCTCCGCCATCCTCCGTCACCTCCTCACCGCCGAGGTCAGGCCCAGGCTGATGGTGGTGACCGTCCAGTTGGAGGTGGCCCAGCGCATCACCGCTAAGCCCGGTGACATGAGCCTGTTAGCGGTGAGCGTCCAGTTCTACGGGCGACCTCGCATCGTGACTCGCGTCAAAGCCAGCGCCTTTTACCCCTCACCCCAGGTTGATTCGGCGGTGGTACGCATTAATCTGCACGATCATCCCATTGTCGAAGTGGACGATGCGGACAGTTTCTTCGAGGTAGTGCGAGCGGGCTTCGCCCAGAGGCGCAAGCAGCTTCGCAACGCCCTGGCGGCCGAGTTGAATCTTCCGGCCAGTGAGGTGGCCCAAGCCCTGAGCAGGGCTGGCGTTAACCCCAAGCGCCGCGCCCAGACTTTGAGCATCGAGGAGTGGGCCAGAGTTTGGAGGGAAATGCAAATATAACACAAACTGCCCAAGTCCCTTAGCCTTGGGCAGTTTCGTTACGGTCGTGGACGCTCTCCCCTACTTACCGATGAGGGCGTCTATCTTGTCGCTCACGATTTCCAGGGTAGCGATGGGGAAGGTGTGGGCCTCGACACTATCCTTCAGCTCGACTATACTCGTCCTGACCTCCTGGAGAGCGATCTTGTCTTTCCCGTCAGCCAGAGCTGCCGCTGCTTCCAGGGCGGCATCACATTCCGCCAGATCCCGCTCAGCAAGCCCCGCCTCCTTCTCGGCCAGGTGAATCCGCGCTTTCAACGCCTTCGCCGAAGCCTTGAGGAGCAATACCTGGAACTGGGCTCTGGCTGTCTCTTCCTGAAGCTGGGCGGCGTTGGCAGAGATGTCCTCCGTCAAGCCCTCTCCCAAGTCCTCCCTGAGTTGGGCCTCCTTCGCGCTGGCCTTTTCTATCTCCGTCTTGAGTCGGTCTATCTCGGTTCCCGCCTGCTCCATTTCTCCGCCGAGAAGATCCAACTCAGCAGCTATCTTCTCCGTGCTCGCCCGGTTGGCGGAAATCCCCCTGCTGCTAATGAGACCCACTATCACCAGGGCGATCAGCAGAAGCACGACCACCGCCGCTGTAAACCAGGGCAGGAACCTTTTCACCTTCTCTTCCATTTCTCATCCTCCTTCGGGATGTGCTCTCCTAAGTAATGTGCTTGGCTGATTAGTGCTCGATAGTTACGTTCACCTCACAGGGCTCCGGGTAGTTGCCTGTTTTGTCCACCACCACCAGGCGGAAGGTGTAAGCTCCGGCAGGGAGAGCTGAAGTGTCCCAAGTTCCCAGGAAGCCATCAGTGACAGGTTCCCTGAAAAGTTGCAGGGTTGACCATTCAGATGCCCCCGGCGAGCGCAATTCGAACTTGTAGAAATCGAAATTGTCAATGTTCGCCGACCCCGCGACTTCCACAGGCCCTTTCAGAATAGCGTTCACCGTAGGGTAGGTAAGTCGAGCTCCATCAATGGGACAGTTGGGCAGAACAACGGGTTCGGGCGTTGGGGTGGGAGTAACCTCAGGTGTCGGCGTGGGGCGGGGGGTTCGCGTGGGGTTGGGCGTAGGCGTGACTGTAGGCATCCCCGGAGTTGGAGTTGGGGTCGGCTGCAGCAGGACTGTTGGCGTAGGCTCACTTTCAGTCTCGAGATCCAGGTTGGGTGCCAAATAAGTGGCAGTGAAATAGAATGCCGCAGCTAAGACCGCGAGGCCGAAAACCATGCCTATAGAGCGAAGCCTGGTGCTGGCGGCCGCTTCCTTCTCCAGGGTAAAAATCGCCCGACTCTTTTCCCGGTGGGCCATGACAGTCCTTCCAATGTAAAACAAGATGCCCAGGATGCAGGCCCCGATCAGCCAAATGTAGTATTCAGAGACCAGCCTCACCAGTGTCGTCATTTATCTAAAGAGCCTCCCCCACTAGCCAGCAGGCTGATGACTCCCTTGAGTAGAGCAGCGAGCTTAGGCACGAGGATCTTGCCGGCCTCCAAGACCTCCTCATGAACGACGTTGCTCTCCTCCGTTGGTTCTATGACAGCCGCATTGCTGATTCCGGAGATGCCCAGCACCCGCATGCCCGCCTGGCGAGCGACGGTGACCTCAGGCACAGTGGACATACCCACAGCATCGGCGCCAATGAGGCGGAGGAACCTCAGGTCGGCTGGGGTCTCAAAGGACGGCCCGGCCAGGCAAATATACACTCCTTGATGAAGAGTAAAGCCCAGGCCCTTGGCCACCCGCAGGGCCATCTCCCGCAGCTCCAAATCGTAGGCTTGAGACATGTCAACAAAGCGAGTCCCCAGTTCAGGGTCGTTGGGGCCGCGCAAGGGATTGAGGCCAGCCATGCCGATCAGGTTGATGTGATCGGTGATCAGCATCAAGTCACCAGCTTTGAAGGCCGGGTTCAAGCCGCCAGCGGCATTGGTCACTATAAAAATGCCAATGCCCAAAAGCTGCATCGCCCGGACGGGCAGGCAGATGTGCTGGGGGGAATAGCCCTCGTAGTAATGAGCACGGCCCTGCATGATCAGCACCTCTTGGCCCTCCAACTCCCCGATGACCAATCGTCCCACGTGACCCTCGACAGTGGAAACTGGAAAGTGCGGAATCTCGCTATAGGATATTACATCGGCCCCCTGCATCTCCTCGGCGAGAGGGTTCAGTCCTGTGCCCAGAATCAGGCCGATGGTCGGTTTGTGTTCCGTGTGGCTGCGGATGAAATCGGCTGCCTCAGCAAACTCCTTGCGGGTGAAGAATTGGGTCATTACCCCTCCTCGTCTGGTCGGCGCAAGCTACTTTGCTCTGGGGTGAGCCTCGTCGTAGACCTGGCGCTTGTGCTTGCTGGTCACGCGGGTGTAGATTTGGGTGGTCGAGATGTTGGCATGTCCCAGAAACTGCTGAACGTCCACCAAAGTGGCCTCTCTGCTCTCCAGCATGTGGGTGGCGAAGGAGTGGCGAAGGGTGTGAGGCGTGATGTTGGGGTCAAGGCCCACTTGCTCGACGTAGTACTTGATGATAAGCCAAAGGCCCTGGCGGGTTAACCGCTGTCCCCGAGGGTTTAAGAAAAGGGCCTTCTCGTCCGGGTCCTTAAGGAGTTGGAGCCGCCCTTTTCGCAGGTAGGTCTCGATAGCCTTGACGGCGCGGCTATGTATGGGAATGATCCTCTCTTTGTCGCCTTTGCCGATGACCCGCACACAACTCGAAGGTAAATTCACATCGTCTATGTCCAGCTCCACTAACTCGGTGGCCCGCATGCCGGTGGCGTACATGAGTTCGAGCATGGCTCTGTCTCGCAGTGCTTTGGGAGTCGAGTGTTTGGCGGGTTCGGTCAGCAATAGCTCCACGTCCTCGACGGAGATGGCCTTGGGCAATTGCTTCTTCACCTTGGGCGAGTCCAGGGTAGCCGTGGGGTCATCCCCGATCAACTCCTCTGTCACCAGGAAGTGAAAGAAGGATTTGGTAGCCGCCACCTTACGGGCCACGGTAGAAGCAGCGTATTCCCTCTCCTTGAGATGCAAGATGTAGGCGATGATCATATCTTTGTCTACTTCATCCCACGATTTAACCTCAATTGAATCTTGCTCATTTAGGAATCTGGCGAGCTGGGCCAAGTCGTTCCGGTAGGCAATCAGGGTATTTCGTGGAGAGCCTTTTTCCAGAGACAAATAATTCAGAAAGTCCTCAATCTTTTCTAACATGGTCCACTCCTTCCGATGAATAGTACAGTAGAGAAACTGTCAAATATATTATATCACAAGTTTGCATAAAATCAAATCGGGGTTGTGGCCGATTTCTGTTTGGCCCTCGTGCTTGGACTAAACAAGATAGGGGGTGTCCAAGGACTTGTCAAATCCGGCGTAAGCGAAGTTCGCCTGCCATTGTCACTGGCAAGTTCAGCGTCTCTCACCTGTGGCTCTTGCTGGTTCGATCCGCCCCACGCCGAAAAGCAGGTGAATTTGGACGTCAGCCGCTTACGCCGTGTTAGCAGAAGTAGGCCGATATTCTGTAATCAGCCGTCGCAAGTATCGAAAAGCCAGTAAACACAGAGGAAACACGTAATCCGCTGGTGGCGAGAACTTGCCGTGCAGAACCCTGTTGCGTCCGGTGAACACCTCTACGGCGCTGGACACGTCAGGCGGAATGCCCCCGTGTTGCTCCAGCCACTGCACTTTGTTCGCTAATCCTCTAAAGCGGTCAGGCTGTTCGCCAGCTCTGACAAGCATAGAGTTGACAATTGCCTCAATTGAGGGATACACGACTCTTAACGAATCTAGATACTTGCCGGCTTGATAGAGTTGTACACTTGTAGTGATAGATTCTCGATTTGCATTGTCAACGAGCTCGCTCTGATTCACGAGTTGAAGGACATCGTGGATTTCCAAAGCTGAACCCCTAAAGACATCTCCAAGCTCTT
>CAYNWI010000015.1:0-13066 GCA_964400825.1 uncultured Anaerolineae bacterium
CTCCTCTCGTCGAGAACATCCGCACCGACCTGGGGTACGAGTACTGTCGTCCTTCGGGCGCGACGCTCGGCGGCTGGAGGCCAGTGAACAGGCCGGGCATCTACTCCTATCGGATTGAGATCGAGAGGAAGGGAGACGGCGACTAGGGTTTGGCCTGTTGTTCCGATTCCTTGCTCATTGCTCTGAAAAGTAAGCGTTCAACGTTAACTGAATCTTAACCTTACCGTCTGTCTTTGCCCTTGACAACGGAGGGGGAATCTGGTATAATGTAGTTGTATAAGTGAGAGTATCGTTTCAATTGCAGGTCCGATAAAGGCAAACCCATCGAAAGGTGGGGACGCAAAGCCACAAGTCTACGTTAGCAGACAGCAAATCGCCCTCAGCTAATATGACGGCCGGGCTGCCGAAGACAGATCTCGAGGAGCGTGCTGTTTGGAAGCAGGTCGGCCGACAGCACGCTTTTTGGTTGAGCTTGACAAAGTGACTGGCGGTGTGCGAGATGGCTAAGCCGAGAAGCAAGGCTCACTCTTGCCAGGTATGCTGCAAACCCTCAACAGTCCGCTGCAATGACACACAAAAAATCTACATAAGGAGGTAATAACCAATGAGAACAAGGAATTTCAGGAGGGCGCTGACCGCGCTGACACTGGTGGTGCTGCTGTTTTCGGTATCCGGAGCAGTACCTGTGGGGGGGCAAACACCCTTTCTGTTTGTGGATGCCGACAACTGCCCAGGACCCGGCTCAGGGACTCTACGTGATCCTTTCTGTACGATTCAAGACGCGTTAGATGCAGCTTTGCCAGGCGTCTTGATCAGTGTTGCAGAGGGGAGATACACGGAATGCCTGGACATGCCGACCGAGTATCTCTCCATGGTTGTAGGCGATCCAACGGATGATCTGGATGCCTTCAGTGTACCTGAGGGTCCAGAGGAGCCGATGATCAATGAGAACATTGCCTGGCGCGTTGCCGGGAACGAACGACTGGATGCCTGTGACAACCGCCCCGGTCTGAAGAAAATCTACGTCTGGGTCACGGACGTCAACGGCGACCCTTTGCGAGGCGTCAAGGTGCGCTTCGACACCGAGCCTAGCGAGGGCATAGCCTACGACCACATGGACATCTGGGGTCTGACAAACGAGCAGGGATACGTGGAGTGGGACCACCTCGGTGTGCCCACCCGTTATCGCCTCTGGATGGAGGATGACGACGAACCGTTGGTCGAGAACATCCGGACTGATCTGGGCAACGAGTACTGTTACATTGGCGGAGTCCCGACAAGTTGGAGGCCAGTTAACCGTCCAGGCATCTACTCCTATCGAATCGAGATCCAGAGGAAGGGAGATGGTGACTAGGGCCTACCCTGTCGCTCCGATCTCTGGCACGTTGCTCTGAAAAAGAATAGGCGCTAAGAGAAATCTGGCGAAGGTTCCAGGCTATTCTCTCTCGCTTGCTTTTGGAGCCAGATAGGCCATGGTTTGCTGTCAACCTGCGCGAAACCTTCGTAGAGCTGGCGCGATAATCTACAAAACGGCGGTGTCCGGGTGGACATTCGCCGTTTTTTTCTTTCCGCCACTTGCGGGTTTTGCCATTCCATCAAAAACGTGTTAGAATCGGCTAGACAGACCCGATGGATGCCTTGAACCCAGAACACTAGCGAGGAAATGAGTTTGACTGAGAAATCAGGCACGGCGATCATGAAATCGGTATGGAAGCTCCTCCTGATTGGTCTACTGGGGTTGGTGGCTGTCCAACCCCTGCTGAAACCCGCTATGACGTGCAGCGATGACGGGGGGCATTACCTGCTTCGCTTCGTGGAGCTCGATCACTGCCTGCGCCAGGGCGCTCCCTGGCCCCGCTGGACCCCCGACTTGGTCTATGGCTATGGCTACCCCCTCTTCAACTTTTTCCCTCCCCTGTCCTTCTATCCCGCCGAATTCTTTCACCTGCTGGGCCTCAGCTTCGCCCAGGCCTGGAACGCTGCCCTCGCGCTCTACATCTTGCTCGCTGGGATGACCATGTACCTCCTGGTCAAAGATGTCTTTGGCGAGAAGTCGGCCTGGGTGGCGGCGGTGGCCTACATGTACGCTCCTTATCAACTGTACAATGCCCTCAACCGGGGCAACCTCGGCGAGGCTCTGGCCTTGCCTCTGCTGCCCTTGATCCTCTGGGCTTTTCGTCGCCTCACCATCACGGGCAAAATACGCTTCCTGATCTTGAGTGCCCTGTTCTACGCCACTCTGGTTCTCACCCACAACGTCATCGGCCTGGTCTTCACTCCCTTTCTCCTCCTCTACGTTGGCGCCTTGTGGTTTCTGAAGAGGCGAACACCCAGATCGCTGCTGCTCATCGGCGCAACACTGTTGCTGGCCCTGGGTGTCAGCGCTTTCTTCTGGCTGCCGGCTTTCTTCGAGAAACAATGGGTCAAGATCCACCTGGCGTTTACACCAGCCGGCATGAACTATCGCTACAACTTCCTCTCCCTGGGCGAACTCCTCTCTCCGCCAACTCCTGTCCACACTTCGCTCATGAATCCCGCCCCTCCCCGTAGCCTGGGGCTGGTGCAGTTGGCCCTGGCCCTGCTGGCTCTGGCCGGCTGGCGGGGCTTCAAGGACAGGGAAAAGCGTTTCACTGTTTTGTTCTTCTCCCTCGTTCTCATCAGCTTGATGTTCATGGTCCTTCCGCAGTCGGTGGCGGTCTGGGATCGCCTGCCCCTGCTCGAATACGTCCAGTTCCCTTTTCGCTTCCTGGGGATAGCCAGCCTGGCCGCTGCTCTACTGGCCGGTGCAAGCATCCACCTTCTGTCCGGCGGGGCCAGAATCGCTCTGAGGGGATTGCCAAATCCCCGCTTTTGGCCTTTTGATCGCCGAAAAAGGGGTACGCAGCACACTTCACGTTTGACGTTTTACGTTTCACGCCTCGTCAAAAGACCTTCACTCATCGTCGGAGGAGTGCTGGTGGTGGAAGTTCTCATTATCGCCTTCAGCCTGCCCTGGCTCTATCCGCGCTACTGCTATACCACCGAGGGCCTGTCCATAGCCACGCTGGCCCGGTTGGAACGCGGCCTGGGAGTCATCGGAGCCACCTCCGCCGGCGAGTACCTGCCCCTCTGGGTGAAAGAAGTGCCCTCGGAATCCAGCCTGGAAGCCATGTATCGTGCCGGGGCTTCCATCGAGCGGCTGGAGCCATCTTCCCTGCCCGAGGGAGCGGTGCTCAAATCAGCGGAGTATGGCCTGACCTCGGTTGACATTTTGATAGAAAGCCCCTTGCCTTTCCAGGCCGTCTTCAACACCTTCTATTTCCCCGGCTGGCGGGCCTACGTGGACGGGAAGCAGGTGCCCATCGTCCCTACCGAACCCTACGGCCTGATCAGCTTCGAGGTTCCCGCAGGGGAGAGCAACCTGCAGGTGCACTTTCAGGACACGCCCTTGCGCCTGGCTGCCAAAGCACTTTCGGCCTTCAGCGCCCTTGTCGTTCTGGCATTGACCATCCATGGGTTGGAGATTGGAGATTGGAGATTGGAGATTGGAAGATTGCCAGGGGGAAGCCAAATCCGCAATCCGCAATCCACAATCCGCAATCCATTGTGGGGCCTCCAAGGGGCCTTGGCTATAGCTCTGCTCCTGGCCAAAGTGGGCTACATTGACCGCTACGATAACTGGTTCAGGCGTAGTGGCTTCGATGGATCCCGGGTGGAGGGGGTGCAGGTGCCGCTGGAGGTCAGCTTCGACGGGGAGATGACGCTCCTCGGCTACGACCTTCACCCCGCTACGGTCGAGGCCGGAGGGACCTTTCGCCTGGACCTCTACTGGAAGGCGCAACGTGAGCTGGACATCAGGTACAGCGCCTATGCCCGCCTCCAGGATGCCCAGTCCAACCTCTGGAGCCCGAAGGATAGCCGACGACCTGGGAGATATCGAGACTATCCTGCCACGACCACCTGGCCTCTGGACGAATACGCCCAGGACTCCTATCAGATGCTGGTGCTGCCGGGCACGCCGCCTGGGGAATACGATCTGGTGGTGGGGGCCTTCTCCAAAGCCACCCTGGCGGAGCTGGATGTTCTGGACGAGCAGGGAATCGCGGTGGGCACATCCTTGACCTTAGGCAAGTTAACGGTAGTGCGGCTGAGGAAGCCGCCTTCCAACGAAGGGTTGGAGATCCAATACCCCGTAACTATTGGGTTCGGGGAGGAGTTGGAGCTACTGGGCTACGACGCTGCTCGCCTTGCCGTCCAGGCGGGAGAGGGTGTGCATCTGACCCTTTTCTGGCGAAGCCTGAAGGAAATGGATTGGCCTTATGCCACCCTTCTTCAACTGGTGAACGAGGGGGGAGAGGTTGAAATAGAGGAAACCTTCCCCGTGGCCAGCGATGCTTACCCCACCACTCAGTGGCAGGCTGGGGAAGTGGTTCGCAGCCAGCATTACCTTCCCGTCCCGGCGGAGACCTCAGCGGGCCGCCATCGGCTTCAGTTGGCGGTTATTGACCAGCAGGGAACGCCGATTAGGGCGGCCATTGACTTGAGTGAGCTGGAGATCGAGGTGCCAGAACGCAGGATGGCGCTCCCCAGTATTGACAATCCCACGGAAGTCAACCTGGGCGATAAAGTGACCTTCCTGGGCTATGACCTGGAGACCGCGTCCGTCGGGCCTGGCGATACCCTGTGCCTGACTTTGTACTGGCAGGCCAGGAGGGGAATAGCCGGCTGGTACAAGGTTTTCACCCACCTTTTGGACGACGAAGACCGTATCTGGGCGCAGAAAGACAGCGTGCCAGTGGGAGGGGCGCGGCCCACGACAGGGTGGGTGGAAGGCGAGGTCATCGTAGATGAATACGAGCTAACGGTGGAGTCCAATGCCCACGGTGGGGATTACGTTTTGGAGATCGGGATGTACGAAGAGGGCACTGGCTTGCGCTTGGGGGTGCTCAACGAGGAGGGGCAGATCGTGGGGGATCGCATTGTGTTGGAGAAGGTGAGGATCGAACCATGAGACCAAGAGGCCAGGGCTGACTTTTTACACACTCTTTACACTCGCCTTAAACTTTCCTGACACCCCTGTGCTATAATAAAGGCAAAAGTGAAAGGGGAAAGTCCTATGTTCACCCCGAAGAAACTCGCTGTACTGGCTATCGTAGCCCTCTGCTTGCTAACTTGTACATCGCCCGCATTGAGCCATGTCGAGGCCGATGCCCCATACCAGGCCCTCTACCGCCCTCACGACGTGGACCGCCTGCCGAACGGCCACACCCTGATCACCGACGGCGGCCAGCGGCCGGGACAAGGGGAGGGGGTGAGGGGGAGACAAGGAGACGGTAGCCAGATTCTCGAGGTAGATAGCGCAGGCAATGTGGTGTGGTCCTTCAACCAGGGGCTCAACTGGGCCCACAACGCCGACCGGCTTCCCAACGGCAACACCCTCATCTCCGACACCGGCCACGACCGCGTCATCGAGATTGATGCAGCCGGAGTCATCGTCTGGAACAGCGACGAC
Organism: uncultured Anaerolineae bacterium; assembly: GCA_964400825.1. GTDB lineage: Bacteria > Chloroflexota > Anaerolineae > VGOG01 > VGOG01 > CAYNWI01. The sequence continues at coordinate 5,492 of CAYNWI010000015.1, forward strand.
GTCACCCTCAGCGACGGCTCGGTGCTGAACTATCCCAACGACGCCAACTGGCTGCCCGACGATCATTTGCTAATCACCGACCGCGACAACCACCGCGTCATTGAGATCGCCCGCGACGGCACCATCGTCTGGCAGTTCGGCGAGACCGGCGCGCCGGGCAACGACGCCGCCCACCTCAGCGGCCCCCACAACGCCGACTGCCTCCCCGAGGGCAACACCATCGTCGCCGACCTGGCCGCGCAGGGACACGAGATCGCCCTGCACTTCCACGAGGATGCCCACATCCCCGACGCCGACAACCGGCCGGTCGAGGAGTGGGTGACGGCTTTGGAGGAGGAGATTGACCTCATCGAGGAGCTGAGCGGCGCGGAGGTGCGCACCTGGAGCGGCGGCAACGTCTACCCCCACGTATTCCAGGCGGCGGAGCAGGTGGGGCTGGAGGTCAACATCAACTACAAGAACCCCCAGACCCAGCAGTCAGACGAGCGTTTCACCATCCTCGCCCCCTGGCGGCCCGCCGGCGCAGCCAGCGTCGAGGAGCGCACCACTCACGACCCGGGTGGGGCGGTCATCTACATTCCGTCGGGCGTGTTCCCCGCTCATTGCGACAAGCTGGAGGCCTTCCCCCGCCCCTACTGCCACGAAGCCTTCGATTACGTGACCGTGGCGCTGCGCAACTCGCTGGACGCCGTGACCGAGGGCAAAGTCAACGCCTTCTACGGCACGTTGCATCCCAGCGACTTCTTCGGGCCGGGCAGTGACGAGGACAAGCTGCAAGTCTGGGACCAATGGCTGACCGCCGTCGTGGATCCGTTGGTGGCCGATTGGCGCATCCAGTGGGCCACCATGTCCGACATCGCCGACGCCTTCATGGCCTAGGAGGAATCGTGTGGTGAATAGCAGAGAGGAAGGGACTTTATCCTCTGGCCATCGCTACTGCCAGGCGTACAACAAAGGCCCTCCTTGAAACTTGGAGAGCCTTTCTTGTTCTCGGTGTCAAGCCGGACAAGGGCAAGCCTCAACTCGAAGCGGTTCTTGACAGACACGCTTTTTTGGCGTATACTGTACTCCAGGTGATGATCATGGTCAAGATAATGACTCTCAAAGAGACACGAACTGCCTATTCCCTCTCCCTGGACAAAGCAGATTTGACCCAGACCCCCCTTATTGTGGAACACGAGGGCGAGGCGGTGGCGGCTCTGGTGCCAATCACCGAGTACCGTCAGTTCGAGGCGTGGCGCAAACGACAGGCCACGAGCCTGGCCGAACCCGATGATGCTTTTGAGCGAGAGCGTGCTGCCTTCGAGCGATTGAAACCACAGTTACTCAAAACGCATCGCGGGAAGTTCGTGGCCGTGGTGGATGAGCAAGTTGTAGACCTGGACACCGACCGTGTCAGGCTTGTTCTGCGAGTATACGATCGCTTCGGCTATCGCCCCATCTATGTTCAAATAGTTGAAGATCATCTGCCCCGCGTTCGGCTGCCCTCGGTCTGGATTGCCCGATGATGCTTCCCTACGATTCTGCCTTCAACCCACCTGCCCCCGTGCTGGAAATCGTCGTCGGCCGCCCGCAGGCGACTCACATCGAGACTCATGTCCGGGCACAGGTGGATCCAGGTTCCGATATCACGGTACTTCCCGAATCGGTGGCCGAGGCCATTGGTTTGCAGCGCGCCGGTGATCTGGAGACCGAGGGCTACGATGGCGTTGTGACTTGCTGGCCACTGTGCGTGGTGACGCTGACAGTCGCAGATGTCACCCTGCCGCCGATAAGCGTCGTGGTCATGCCGCGTTCTCTAGCCATTCTCGGCCGCGACGTGCTCAACCACTTCATCCTTGCCCTCAACGGCAAAGACCTCACCTTTGAGCTGCGAGACCCGTAACTGTCCCTGTTGTGACAACCAAAGGCCCTCCTTGAAACTTGGAGGGCCTTTCTGCTCGTCATCAGGGCGCTGGCTGACAGATTTGACAGCGAATGGGATGGATTGAACGAATGCAACCCACGGAGCTGAGATGCGGCGCATCCAGTACGCCCGCCCGCCGGACCCGGCGGCGGCCGACGTGGCCATCAGCCCCGATGGGCGACTGGGCCTGACCGGCCTGTGGACCGGCGAGATCAGCCTGTGGGATTATGCTAGCGGGCAAGAGATCCGCCGCCTGCGGGGGCACACCGAGATGGCCTTTGGGGGGGGCACTTCCTGCCCGACGGCCGCCGGGCTGTATCAGGTGCGGGCGATATTTTCGCCGCCGCCAAAGACAATACCGTGCGCCTGTGGGATGTGGCAACCGGGCAAGAGCTACGCCGCCTGGAGGGGCATACCGACAAGGTGTGGGATACGGACGTGAGCGCCGATGGCCGCTTTGTGGCATCTGTCTCCCACGACGGTACCCTGCGCCTGTGGAGTATCGAGAGCGGCGAGGGCAGAGTCCTGCTCGACGTCTCCCCCCAGGTTGCTCGCAGTGTTGCCTTCAGCCCCGATGGTCAATCCCTGGTGGTGGGCCTGGCCAAAGGACAGGCCAGCAACCCCGACTACAGCCTGCGCCTGTTGGAGACGGAAACGGGCCGCGAGATCCGCCGCCTGGTCGGCCACCGCGAACTGGTATGCGCTGTGGCATTTAGCCCCGATGGGAAACGAATCCTGTCCGGCTCGCAAGATTCAAACGTCATCCTACGACGCGCGCCCCGACGTTTTGATGCCTCACCTCACCAATCCCCGCCCATCGCCAGAGGATGTGGAGGGGCGCGAAATCTACACCACCATGCGCCTCGATTCCCCCCAGGCTGGCCGCGGCCCCTGGGCTCTCCCGCCCGGCCTGGTGGAATCCGACGCCTGGCACATCCCCGTTTTGATGGGCCAGAGCAGGGGACGCGATTTGATCCTCTACCGGGTGAGCACTGAGCCACCAGGGTTGGTAATGAGGGAAGCGGAGCCGGAGTATCCAATCGGTCAGCGGTTGGGGGGGCTGGAACTGGTGGGCTATGACCTGGACGACGAGGAGGTGAGTCGGGGCGGCCACCTGCAACTGACTTTCTACTGGCGGGTATTGAGTCAGGAGCAAGCCCTCATCGCCACCATGCTGGGAGACGAACAACTGGAGGCCCACCCGCTGGGTTTGGGCAACCTGTCCCGCTACGGGCAGGAATTTCGTCCGCCACGGGACGCCATTATCGTTGAGGATTACCTGCTCGTTGTGCCTTCCCAAACGCCCGTGGGTTGGCAAACCTTGAGGGTGGAACTACAGCAGCCTTTGCGTCCTGAGCAGGAGGGGCAGTCCAACGGGGAGGTGCTTGAGATCGGCGAGATCCTCGTCACATAGGCAGTTTGGAGTTTCGGGTTCGGAGTTTCGAGTTGAATGAACTCGAAACCTGAAACTCAAAACTCGAAACTCGGGGAGGTACACATGTCCAAAAGCCAAAAGCTGTTGATCGGCGGCGGGGCTTTGATCATCGTAGCCATCATGGTCGTCGGGGCTTTTTCTGTGGGGGTGTACGTGGGAGAGAGGGGCTGGACGGCTGGGTCGCCCTCGATTGCGGGTGCTGGCGGGCAACAGCCTGCCCAGGGCGGCCAGCAGCCCGCTGTCCCCCGGGAGCCGCTGCCGCAGGACAAGCCCGATTTGATCGGGGTCGTGCAGAGCGTGGCGCGGAGGAGCGTGACCATCAAGACGGGCGAGGGGCCGCGCCTAGTGCTGGTCAGCGACGAGACGCGAGTCAGGTGGCATGACGAACAGGACGCCAGCCTGGCCGATCTCCGACGCAACGTGCCGGTCGCTGTCTTCGGCCAGTTCAGTGACGACGGGCGCACCCTCACGGCCAGCGTGATCGTCATACTGCCGCCGAAGACGTGAAATCATGCTATCCCTTCCCCCGTTTCCTGAAGCTCAGCCTCAGCGGTGTCCCCAGGAAGCCGTAATGCTCCCTCAGCCTGTTCTCCAGGTAGCGTTCGTAGGAGAAGTGCACCAGGCGGGGGTCGTTGACGAAGAAGACGAAAGTGGGGGGATCCACTCTAGCTTGGGTGACGTAGTAGAACTTCAGGCGCTGGCCGGCTTTGCTGGGCGGGGCGTGGCGAGCTACGGCCTCTTGCAGGATGCGGTTCAGCTCGGCGGTGGGGATGCGGATCAGACGCTCCTCCTGGACGCGCAGGGCGGTGGGTAGCACCTGATCCACTCGCTGTCCCGTCAGCGCGGAGACGAAGAGCGCGGGCACATAGTCAAGAAAGCGCAGGACAGTGTAAACATGCTCCAGGTAAATCTGCATGGTGTAGGTATCCTTCTCCACCAGGTCCCATTTGTTGACCACCACCACCACGCTTTTGGCTTCCTCCAAAATATAGCCGGCGATGTGAGCATCCTGGGCAGTGGCTCCCTCCACGGCATCTATGAGGAGCAGCACCACGTCGGCTCGATCTATGGCCCTCAGCGCCCTCAGCACACCGTATTTTTCCACCCCGCGCTGGATGCGACCCTTTCTGCGAATGCCGGCCGTGTCTATGAGCACCACTGGCTCGCCCTCCCATTCCACCTGAGTATCAATCGCGTCCCTGGTCGTGCCGGGGGTCTCGTGGACGATGGATCGCTCCTGGCCCAGGATTTTGTTGAGCAGGGAGGACTTGCCCACGTTGGGCCGCCCGACGATGGCGATTTTGATCGCTTCCAGTTCCTCCTCTTCTTCCTCGACGGGGAAGGCACTCACCACTTGATCCAGCAGGTCGCCGGTGCCCGTGCCGTGCAGGGCCGAGATGGGATAAGGCTCGCCCAGGCCCAGGGCGTAGAACTCCACCGCTGCCTCTCGGCGGGCCTGGCTTTCGGCCTTGTTGACCGCCAGCAACACCGGCTTGGCTGTGCGGCGAAGCACCTGAGCCACCTCCTCGTCCCCCGCCGTCAGCCCGTCCTTCACGTCAACCAGGAAGATGATCACATCGGCCTCGGCGATGGCGATCTGCGCCTGGGCTCGCACCTGGGCCATCAGGTCGTCACTGGAGACAAGGTCTAGTCCTCCGGTATCCACCAGGATAAAGCTCACCCCGCCCCACTCGGCTTCGGCGTAAAGGCGGTCGCGGGTGGTGCCTGGCACCTCGTGGGTGATGGCCAGGCGCCTTCCTACCAGCCTGTTGAACAGGGTTGACTTGCCAACGTTGGGTCGCCCGACGATGGCTACGATGGGTTTAGACATACTTGCTCACTTGCTCACTTGCACTGGCACCTGGCAAGGCTCGAGGTAGTTTCCGTCTTTCTTGACTACTACCAGACGGAACCAGTAGTTTCCAGTGGCTAAGTCCGAGGTATCCCAAACGCCCAGGAGTCCATCGGCCACGGGTTCCTCGAAGCTCTGCAGGAATGACCATTCGGATACCCCCTCGTGGCGATACTCGAGCTTGTAATAGCCGAAGTTGTCAACGTGGGCGGAGCCAAAAATCTGGGCTGAGCCTTTCAACACGGCGTTCATCGTGGGATAGGTGAGGCGAGCTCCGGGATCGGGGCACTCGGGCGGTAGGGCGGGCGTGGCCGTGGGAGAGGGTACAGGTGTGGGGGTGGGGGTAGGCGGCGGCGTTGGGGTGGCTGTCTCGATGGATTCCGGCGTCTCGATGGGTTCCGGCGTCTCAGCAGGTTCCGGCGTCTCGGTTGGTTCTGGTGTCTTGGTTGGGGCGGAGGAAGCGCCGATGTTTATCTCCACCTCGATGGTATCCGGCAAGACGCTTTCCACCTTGAGTCCCTCCGGCACGACGACTTCGGGCGTTATCTTGTAGGTACCCCATTGCAGGTCGTAGAGGTTCAAGATGACCTGCACATCCCCCGGCTTCAGTGCGTCCAGCTTGGGCACGGGGCCTGAGAGGATGACATCCACCACTTCGGGCGACGGCGTGGCATTCAGATCTGGCTGCAATCCCTGGATGACCAATTCCCGCTGCACCGTCAGGCTGCTTTCGATGGCTGTCACGCTGACTGTAACGAGGAAAGATTGTTCACCCAGCACGGTGACGCCCTGGGGCAGGGTCAGGGTGACCCGTTCGGCAACATCAGTGATGGCCTCATTGACATCAATGGGGGCTGTTTCCAGAGAGCCGGGTATCCCCTCAATGACCAGGGGGCTGCCGAAGATGGTTGTATTGGAAGGCTCGACGGAAACGCTGCTGATGCGGTAGCCAGAGGCTACTTCTCCCTCCACGATGGGCCTCACAGATACTTCTTTATAGCCCAGCCTCTGCTCGATGGGCACTCGGACCTCGGCCTCAGGTGGGTCAATGTCTACCCAACCCACGGCCTGGCCTTCCCCGTTTCGCGCTGAGAGGTTTACTGACCTCTCCACGGCTTCTTTAGCTCCCCCCAGATAGACTTCAGCCACCAGCTCACTCACCTGATCAACCATGGAGGCTGGCCCGCTTACTTTCGCTTGGGAAGGAGTGACGGCAGGTTTCCGGTCAATGTAGCCCAAAGGGGGATTGTCCATGATCCTGGCCTGCACGTCTAGCTCTTTCTCCATATACTCTTCCAGCCGGATGCTGACCTCAGGCGGCTGGACCTCCAAGATGTTGACGAACCGATCGGTGCAAGTGACCCGGATCTCGACGTCATGCCGTCCTGGGGGCAGTCCTTCCAGGTCAACCAGGGCTTCAAACTTCTCGGCACCCAACCTGTCCCAACTGGTCTGAGGCGCTCGGACTGTGATCCTGACGTTCTTGACAATTTCAGGAAAGACGACCATGCCCTCGGGCTTGTTCAACACCTGGACAGGTATGTTCTCCGGGAAGGTGTCCCTGATGCTGGGGTTCTGTTCGTTGGTGGCTACCACCCAGATGGTGACTGCCAGAACTATAGCCAACGCCGCTGAGCCGAAATCGTTCAGAATCCGACGAATCATGTCCTACACCCTGCTTGTCAGTCGCCCCACCCAATCTAACCAGTGAGGCAACGCCATCTGGAGTTGCGGCTTGTGAAAAGCCTTCAGGATCTTCCCCAGTCGCTTAACATCGAGGCGGCGGATCATGCGGCCGTTGTGGGTAATGGAGATGATGCCCGTCTCCTCGGAGACGACGATGGAGATGGCGTCGGTCTCCTTGGTCACACCCACCGCCGCCCGATGGCGGAGACCCAGTTGGCGATCGGGCATAATATCACCTGCCAGAGGCAACACGCAGCCCGCTGCTACTATCTCGTCCTCGCGGATGATGACCGCCCCATCGTGCAGGGCGGTGTTGGGGAAAAAGATGGTCAGGAGGAGCTCGGCAGAGACCTGTGCCCCTATCCTCGTCCCTGTGTCAATGTACTCCTGCAAGCCCGTCTCCCGCTCCAGGACAATGAGAGCTCCGTGACGACGCTCCGCCAGGCGTTGGCAGGCCTGGCAGACCTGTTCGATCACTCGATCGCTGGTGGATTCCTGGCGGTTCGTCGAGAACCCCGCCCGCCCCACGCGCTCCAGAGCCCGTCTCAACTCAGGCTGGAAGATCACGGGGATGGCTACCAAAAGGGCAGAAAGCGAGTTTCTGATAAGCCAACTGAAGGCCGTTAACTTCAGGACGCTGGTGATGAGGATAGTCAGCAAGACCACGATGATCACGCCCCTCAGCAACTGAACAGC